>CAVGPK010000029.1:19361-23195 GCA_963631155.1 bacterium
GTTATCGCAAATGGAAAATACCCAGCTTCTTTAAATTGCTTATGCAGTTTTTTCTTTTTATTCAAATCATTGACTTGCTCTTTAATATTTGAAATCTTTGAATATTCATCAAATATTTTTTCTAAACGAGATATTTTTGTCTTAAAGTTTTCCTGATACCCATTGTACAAGGGATCGTTAATATTCGCATTATCTTTACCAGCAATACGCATAAAATTACTTTCTAAAGTTCTAAATGAAAAGACATCATACTTAGGTATCATATATTTTGTAGATAAAAAGTCAGTATATTCTGCTAACTTTATTTTCTCTTCATTTTCATATTTTTCATTGCATTTATATACAAATAACAACCCGTCAATTGTCTTTCTCTTAAAGTAATATAATTGATCAAATTTAAAACAAAAGCAAATTTCTTGGTCTGGAATCTTTTTTACTGCCACAGATGATAAAAATTTTTTGCCTCCATAAACAAAATCTAGAATCAAAAGAAATGTACTTTTTCCAATTGAATTATCTGCTTGAGTCCCACCTTGTAAAACATTTAAGCCATTATGAAATTTTATTACTTCCCTAATTTCACCATTCCCATGTTTGAATGAGCTACATTTAAGTTCAACTAACATACAACTTTCCTCTTTCATTTATGTTAACTTTATTTAATAAATAAAGTTCGTCTAAAATTCTTATAAAATCATTAACATCTTTAAACTCTTTGCTGATTTGTTTAAATAATTCCGAAGCAGTACATTCTTTTTTATTTAATTGATTAAGTACTACTATAAATTTTGGTAAATCGCTATCCCCATATGAAAATAATTTATTTGGTAATATCATAAAACACCTCGCATTTTTGAATAAAATAGGATATCATTGCTTCGCATGGACCTAGTTCAACATTTGTTTGTTCTTCTAACCATTTAACCAATTGGTTAAAAATAACGGTTTGAGAATACCTTTCTTTATCTAACTTGCTAAATAAAATTTTGATTTTATATTCAAAAACAGTAAAGTTAAAACCTTCTAACATAACTGCTTCTCGAATCTTGTTATCAATAATAGCGTAATAATTTGTTATATACAAAGTTACCTTGTCCTTTAAAAAAAGCTCGTCTTCATATATTTTATTTGCTATTGATATTGGTTTATAATTCAATTCTATTTCATCTGAAGTTAGATTGGCTATCTTTCTTAATATAACATCAACTCCATCTTCAATCTTTTGATCATTTACTATTGAGTTTAAATAGTTGTATTTTTGAATTTCGATTTTAGAATCCAAAAGCAGTTTGTTTACATCATCATTTCGGTAATTATAATATTTTTTAAAACAAGACTCACAAACAAATAAGAGATTATCATAATCATAAGTTTGCTTATCTTTAATTTTAATCACTTTACCTTGTTTTTTACCGTTCTTATCTATTATTAGATTTGAGCATGTTTTAATCTCGCATTTTCCATTGTTTTCAGATACAAACAATCGTATTAATTCTTCTGAAATAAATGGTTGATTTGTCGTTGAATCGTTTAATGAGGAAACAAACAATTGATATAAACTTAACTCCAAATTATCTAAGTCTAAGTCTTCATTATACTTTTTAAAGGTATCAATTATTATTCTTTTCTTTTCTTCTGTATAGTCCGAAATGATATTTTCAAACTTCGCTTCATCTAGATGATCAATCAATTCTGCTTTTAAAGAGTTTATATTCCTTTTTCCTGAAAATATTTTTCTTAATGTACTCCGATCAAAATCATGGTATGTACCATGTCCATTTTTTTCATAACTTGTGACCATGTCTAAAATGTCTATTACAAAATCTGCCTTATTATTGTTTCCTAGCACTTCATACATGATATTTACGAACTCATAAAAAACCACTTTATCACCACCCAAAAATGTTTGTCCCGTTTTGTCCACCCTTGTCCTACATGCATTTTTCAATAGTTTTACCCTATAGATGTAAGTTGAGTAGAAACCACACCGGTTAGTGTTTCTAATTCAATTTTACATCATCTAATACGTAAGGAGGAAATTCTATATGAAAAAGATGATTATAAACGATGGCTTTAAACCAGAATTAGTTAAAACGGCACAATTTGAATCTATTTTTGAAATTCCTTGTTTCAAAAATGGCAATTACTTAGAAATACCTAGCGAGATTATTCCGTTTTCTCAAAGAAGAAAATCAATCACTAAAAATGAATTCATTCATTTTTACGAACACGATATTCATTTCAATGATTTCATTAACAATCCAAACGATTATATCGAAGAACTTTCAATGTTCTCTGGAGTAATTTCACCTGACTGTTCGCTATATAGAGATATGCCTTTATGTTTACAAATAACAAACATCTATTTAAACCATGCCTTAGGCATATACATGCAATCAAAAGGAATTAATGTAATTCCAAATGTTCGTTGGGGAGATGAAAGAACATACGCTCCATTATTCACTAACATTCCCCTAGCTTTTGTTGGGGTACCTAAGAACTCTATTATATCTATAGGAACATATGGTTGTATTCAGGGCACTGAAAATAAAAAACATTTCAAGAACGGATTAGCAAATATGATCAAATATTTAAATCCTAAGATAGTACTTGTATATGGCCCTATGCCAAAGAATGTCTTTTATGAATATGAAACCCTAACACGTTTTGTACATTTTGAAGACTATATATCTTCAAAGAAAGGAAACAAATATTATGGGTAGCGGTTATTCTAATCTATATCACGGAACAAGCGGTCATTCTCAACCATATGCATCCGCATATAATGTTACAGCTTCAATGCACGCTTTAGATGTCAAAAACGGCATATACAATAATGGTAAATATAACAAAAATCCTACAGCCATTAATATTCGAGAAGCCATTAATGGAAATTACATATATGGAAAAAACTTTAATGATAATAATCTTACCTATGCAATCGACCAAGATGGTAATATTATATTTGGTAGAAGAAACGGTAATGGTAGAAATGGTCTTCCAACTCCACATCCAACTTTAATAGGTGGCAAAAAGCCAACTGTAACAATGGCTGGTATCTTGAAAATTCGTGGTGGAAAAATCTACGATTATGATAACATGAGTGGACATTTCAAACCAAACATAAAATCTATGAAAACAGCAGATGCCGCATTTTCAAAACTCAATAGAAATTTATTTGCCAAGAATTTTAAACGAAAGGATAAGTTAAAATGAAAAATTTAAAAGATTACACTAACTACTTATTTAATAGCAACTTCAATTCTGATGATTTCGATCCCGACGGGAATGAAGAACATTTGGATACTGTTGAAGAAATTAAGCAAAAATATCCATGGAATCAAATCATTGAAGAATGGACAGAATATCTATATAAAAAATGTTCTTCAAATGAAGATATTCTTAATTTTTGCAATTTGTTTGTTTATTATGGTGGTGCTGATAATTATGTGCCAGATCCATATAAATTTAGTGGATACCTATTATACAAACTAAATGATGAATTGGATGATAATAACACATTCAATCTCATTGATGGTTTAATTGTTTCTATACTAGAATATCAAGGCTTAATTAACTTGAATGATAATCCATACTATTCTATTGAAAAAGACATTAAGATTGTCGATGCAAAAGAAAGATGGTCAAGTGGAAAATATTAGTCAATATTTCTTTAAGCTTTATTATAGTATCCCTATAAAACATAAGTTGATGAATATTTAAAATAGGTTTTAAAGTGATAAAAATGAATATCGTTACAGGTTAATACTAAAGCGCATCTTCCAACGCATTACTTAATTCGCTATAACAAAGATTTAAAATATCAATCCATTG
>CAVGPK010000030.1:0-4784 GCA_963631155.1 bacterium
GTGCAACACGTGCAATGTGTACAAAAAGTGTGATTTTCACACATACAATGATATATATATATATATAAATTAGTAGCAAAGACATAGCTCTCTGCTACTTTTTTCGTATATAGGGTATTTGGGATGTATAGGAAAGACTCATTATATTGGTTAAAGCATGTAGACTTTATTATTCTAGATGTGATTTGTTTACAACTTAGTTACTTGATTGCTTGTGGTGTAACAGATAATGCATCACCTTATGGTACTAATTTATATAGAACATTTGCGTTGTTATTAGTTGTTGGTGATTTATTAGTATCAGTGATGTTTAATACATTTAAGAATGTATTAAAGAGGGGATTGTATGTTGAATTTGTTGTTACATTGAAACATACATTAGTATTATTATTCATGGCGATCTTTTCTTTGTTTTTGGTTAAGAAAACAGGGAATATTTCTAGATTGATCGTTGGTATTACATTTGTTGTTTATTTTATATTTACATTAATTGTTAGAAGAATATGGAAGAAACATTTAATCAATCGTAGAAATACAAATACTAAAGTTAATAAATCTTTATTTATTATTACTACTAATAATATTGTTGAAGAAGTGATTCACAATGTGAATCAGACTAACTTTTCTGGTTATAAGATATGTGGTATTTGTATCTTAGATGAAGATAGAAAAGGACAATACATTAATGATATCTTAGTCACAGTCAATAAAGATGAATGTGCTAACTATGTTGGTAAAGAATGGATTGATGAAGTATTAGTTGTAACAGAAGATAATACAAATGTTGATTCAAAGTTAATACATGATATTGTAGAAACTGGTGTTACTTTACATATCAATCTATTACCTGTAAATGATTTAGTAGGAAAAAGACAATTTGTAGAGAAGATTGGTACATATCCTGTATTAACTGTATCTTTGAATTATGCTTCTGTATTACAACTTGCAGTAAAAAGAATGACTGATATTATCATTGGTTTGATTGGGTGTTTGATTACATGCATTATATTTATCTTTGTAGCACCAATTATATACATTAGTTCTCCTGGTCCTATCTTTTTTGGGCAAGTAAGAGTAGGTAAGAATGGAAAGCATTTTAAGATGTATAAGTTTAGATCTATGTATTTGGATGCTGAAGAGAGAAAGAAAGAATTAATGGATCAGAATAAAGTATCTGATGCGAAAATGTTTAAGATGGATTTTGATCCAAGAATCATTGGAAATAAGATATTAGAAGATGGAACTCATAAAACAGGTATTGGTGATTTTATTAGAAGAACATCATTAGATGAATTTCCACAATTCTTCAATGTATTAAAAGGAGATATGTCAGTTATAGGTACTAGACCTCCTACTTTAGATGAAGTAGATTTATATGATTTACATCATTATGCTAGATTAGCTATTAAACCTGGTATTACAGGTATGTGGCAAGTAAGTGGTAGAAGTGATATTACTGACTTTGAAGAAGTTGTTCAATTAGATAAAGAATACATAGCTAATTGGAATCCTGGTTTAGATGTAAAGTTATTCTTTAAAACAATAGAAGTAGTATTGAAGAAACAAGGGAGTGCTTAATAGGACATAGAGCATATGTTCTATGTTTCTTCCCATCGGTCGCTTAAACACTGCTCGACCACTATGTATTTAGTACATTAAATCCTCGCCCACTTCTAGGGAAACCGAAGGGGAGGTAGAGATGAAAAAAGTAGGGATGGGTAGGCATCGGTCTCTTAGAGAGTGGGCGACATATCCAGAGTTTCAAGAGACTCCACTTCCCGAGGTTGGGGAATAGGGGCTTGGCGAGATGATCACACTGTGGATATCGGTCAACCAAGGGAGGTTGGCTAGATGGCCACAGAGTCTAGAAAGACTGACCACACTGATTTGTGAGAAATATGCCGGCTTTAGTGTATTAACGAACTAAAGCGTGTGGATTTCCACAAAGGGCAGCGTGGCTAGAGAGGCATCTGGGCCACACCACTTTGACCGAGACGTCGTAAAACTACTACAAAACCAACAATACCTACATCCCATCCTCACGCTTGTGTCTAACACACCGGGGGGGATACGGTGTGGAAGATGAGTACAGGGATGGTGTGGCATGGGATGGCAAGTAGGCCACAGAAAATAAAGAAAAAGACCACACTATTGTGTGAGAAATAAGCTGACTTTAATACATTATCGCACCAAAGTGCGGGGGTAAACACAAGGTGAGGTTGGGGGGCATGGAATGGCCGGGTGTGGGCTAGGATGAGCACAGAGGCATCCGGGGCTAGATGACCGCAATGTCGTAAAACTAAAACTCACTGTGGAAGATGACTACACGGAAGTGTTTGATGTCCTCCCTCTGGTTACCGTCTAGACCACATTTTTGCCGATAATCTGAATGTACAGTGTACCTGAGTCAGGACGTCATACCCTTCGAGTATGACAGAAAAATTTTTTTGTCCACTAGGTTGGGGAGACCACTAAACCACGCCGGGGCGTGATTACCACATCACTCTCAACTTTTCCGGCGGAAAAGACAGACCACTCTCTGCTTTGTGGTCAAGAGCACACCTGCTCTCCTGGAGACAGGAGAAATAAGGGAAATAGGCACTGTATCTGAGTCAGGACGTCATAACTATTTAGGGAAAAGAGCTAGTTTAGCGATTTAACGTGGTAAAGTGATTTTCTTTCCCACTAAACCACTTTTCTCTCACATCTCCACACAAGGTGTGATGGAGAGGACGGAAAAGGCCTCTCCTCTGAAGAGGAGAAAAATAAAAATTGTGTGTAGAACACACAGTGTGTGGTCGGTGGCCAGGCTCGCCGGTGAAAAAAATTTTGTCCACTAGGTTTGGGAGACTGGGGACGTGCCGTCACTCCTGGAAATAAGGGGTGTGAATAAAAAGCTGGAGGAGACAGATGAAGATTATGAACTACGTTTTATCTGCTCCGCTGAGCAGGAATTACAAAATAGCTCTTTTAGCAGACCTGCATGGGAAGTTTGATAAGAAGATAATTCCCACTCTTCAAGAGAACAAGCCTCACATGATTTGCATCGTTGGAGATTTGATAAATACAAATCTTTCTGGAACACCAGAAGTTAAAGATTTTCTTCTGCCCTGTGTTCAAATAGCACCTACTTGTTTTTCGTTGGGGAATCACGACTTTCTTATTTCTCATTCCGATTTGGAAGAAATTAAGAAGTTTGGTGTGATAGTCCTGAATGATGAGTTTGTTCGTTTCAACGATGAAATTGTCATTGGAGGTATGACCTCTTATTTCTATCACAAATGCGAGAAATACGATCCAAAGATTCCGCTGGCTTTACACCCAGAGGTCAAATGGTTAGATGAGTTTGAAGAGCAGGACGGTTACAAGATTTTGATGGATCATCATCCAGACAATTATGACGAGTATACATCAAAGAGAAAGATAGATTTAATTCTTTCCGGTCATGAACACGGTGGGCAAGTCAGGCTATTTGGTAAAGGTCTCTGTGGAAGAACACAAGCTTGTTCCCGAAGTACGATGGCGGTGTGTTTGACGAGAAATTGATCGTTAGCAGAGGACTAACGAATACGATGCCTATTCCAAGGTTATGGAACCCAACAGAATTGGTTTTCGTGAATTTAAAGAGGGAGAAGTAGTTTAGATGTCAGTAAAACTTTCAGCATGTATAGTTGCATATAGCAATTATGAAGATATTAAAGCAGCTATAGCTTCTATGGAAAAACATACTTCTCCAGAACTAAGCAAGAGAATTTACATCGTTGATAACGGTGTGGCTGTTTCCAAATCGGAAGATGTAGAAGGATTTAAGAAATATCTGGAAAGAATAGCAGATGTTGAATACATCGATGCTGGTGAAAACCTCGGATTTGGTAAAGGACATAACAAGGTGCTGAACGTTATAGACAGTGAATACCACGCCATTGTTAATCCGGACATTCTTTTTTGTGAAGATGCTTTCTCTGAAATTGTGGAATGGATGGATAACCACAAAGATGTAGGAATGAGCATTCCGCTAATCACCGATGAAGAAGGAAATAGACAAGAAGTCTACAGAAGAGAGCTTACTGTGTTTGATATGTTCAACCGAATGATGCTTAAAGAATTGTTTAAGGGGAGAGCAAGAAAGCACACAATGCAGGATATGGATTTCAATAAACCATTTCAAGTTCCTTTTGGACAGGGAAGTTTCCTAGTTATAAGAAGTGAACTGTTTAAGGAACTGGAAGGATTCGATGATAGGTATTTCATGTACTGTGAAGATGCTGATTTATGTAAGAGAGTGAATCAATTTTCCAAGCTTATGTACTACCCTGGAGCAAGGATAATTCATAAGTGGGAAAAGGGATCACATGGAAATAGAACGCTTTTTAAGTATCACATGCAAAGTATGAAAATGTACTTTAAAAAGTGGGGATGGAAGATTTCCTGAGAAAAATTGGAGCGGGAGCAATGAAAGAACTTAAGAATGTAATAACTATAAATGATTTTAATTACTCCCAGGGTGGAGCATCAAAAGTAGCTATCGATACAGCTAACATGATAGTTGGTCAAGGCCTAAATAGCATATTTATATCTGCTGTATCGGATGATACTAAGAGCACTTTAGACAAAAGGGTAATTCAATATAGATTTAACGGTCAAGAATTTTTACATTATGGGAATAAAATAAAAGGAATGTTAGATGGCCTTAAATGTAGAAGATTTTCAAAATTTGTTGAAGACGTGATTGAAAAATACAATCCTGACGAAACTGTTGTTCATGTACACGGATGGACTAAGGC
>CAVGPK010000030.1:4794-23049 GCA_963631155.1 bacterium
GACTAAGGCTTGCTCATCTGATTTCTTTAATGTTTTAAAAAGAAATCATTATAAGACATTTTTAACATTACATGAATACTTTTCATTTTGTTGTACCGGTGCTTATTTTAATTATAAAAAAAACATCGCGTGTGATAAGAAGGGCTTCAGTTTAGGCTGCATGACTTGTAATTGCGATTCGCGAAATTATGTATTCAAATTATATAGATATATAAGGGAATTAAAGTATAAAAGGGATATTGATTTTAAGTTTGTCCATGCTATTTTTATTAGCAAATTTGAAAAGCACATAATAGAAAAGCAATTTACATGTAACATTTCGACTGTAATAGAAAACCCTATCAGTAAGCTATCCATACCTAAAGAAACCAAAGAATATGACTATGTGTATATTGGAAGAACGTCAAAAGAGAAAGGAATTGAATTGTTCGAGAAATTAGCTAGCAAATTTAGTAATAAAAAATTTTTAGTAGTAGGCAATTATAATTCAACATTGGATAATTTAAGTTCTTCTGGATGGGTGAGTGAACAAGAAGTTGATGAATATTTGTTAAAATCAAAGGTCTTAGTTTTTCCTTCATTGTGGCCTGAAACATTCGGATTAAACGTGATTAGAGCATTAAATGCCGGAATTCCCTGCCTTGTATCATCAAATACGGCAGCAGAGGATTATGTAGTCAATGGTGTAAATGGCTTCTTATTTAAGCAAGGCAATTTAGAGGATTTAACAGAGAAAGCATTAGAAGTAGAAAAATTAAATCCGACTCCCCCAAAAAATACAAATGAAGATTATATCCATATGTTAATAGGAGCATTTATTCAATGAGAATCAAGAAAAAAGAGCTGTCGTTGATAATTGCTTTTGCAACGATACTATTTTGGGACTTAATAGAAAAGTATCTCCCAAATTGCCAGTTTATCATATTAGTAATGTTATTATTGATTAATTTGGGACAGATTAAAAAGACTGTAAATAACAGTTTCCTAATTGTTTCATTAATAGTATTTGTTCAAGGAATGCTTAATGTAGCATTGGGAAACAATAGTTTGTTAACTTTTGCAATACAATTTGGATCGATTATAGTTAGTTACTTAGCTTTCTCTTGTGTATTAGAAAAAATTGAATCAAAAAAGATAATTGAGTTTTATTGGAATACAGCATTTATAATGTCAATCTTCGGATGCATAGAAATATTCTTTTCATTAATTAATGCTTCATTTGCAACTCAGATACCGCTACTATTTGAAAACACCAGTTTCAGCAGTAAGGTGGTTGGAGTATTTCCGCGTATAGCCGCTTTGTGCAATGAACCTTCTTTTTTGGGCTACTTCCTTGCTCCGGCAGTATTTCTAATTATTTATAGTTTTATAAATAGAAAATATGAATTTATGACATTTAATGGAAAGAAAAGACTTGTTCAATCAGCATGTATTTTGATGGTTTATTTAATGACATTCTCTACAGTTTCTTATATGGGACTAATATTCATGTTCATTTTTATTTGGCTTGATAAAGGGATTTCTTGGAAAAAAATCATCATTCCAATTTTAGCTGTTGGATTTATTTTAATTCTTTATAATAATGTTCCGGATTTTAAGATGAGAATTGATGATACATATAATATTTTCTTTGCTAACAATTTAGATAGTGGCAATGTTAATCTGAGTTCTTATACTTATTATTCAAATTTCAAAGTAGCTATGGAATCTATTAAATCTACTTTTGGTTTAGGAACAGGGCTAGGATCATATCGTTACCTTTTCGACAAATATAACATAGGTACATGGGGTGCCTCTGGTTTGAGCTTAAATAGAGAAGACGGCAACTCGTTATTATTCAGGGTTATTGCGGAATTGGGAATAACAGGTATTGTTGCTATTTTTTACTTTTTGGTACATTTCTTCCCCAAAAATAAAGGAAAAAGAGTATACGGATATGCATTACTTTCTATGTTTTGTATGATTATTATGAGAATGGGGAATTACACACATGGAGGAATATGGCTATATATTGTTCTATATATGAAGTTGTGGAAAGAATCGAAAAATAAAATAATTGGTGGATACGATGGGCATTAAGGAAAAACTGAGCAATTCATTTTTAGGTTCAATAAAAAGGACATATCAATTAAATAAGTTTCGTAGTAAATGGCGAAGAAGTAATAAAAATAATAAGACTATTGCTAAAAATATGTTTCCAATTAATAGTGTCGTTGTTGGTGATTATAGTTATGGAGATATTAATCTAATAGCATTTAATACCGAACATAAATTGTATATTGGAAGATTTGTGTCGATTGCCAATGATGTTATGTTTATTTTAGATTCAGAGCATCATACCAACCATTTTTCAACTTATCCATTTAAAGTACAGATTTTGAATGAAAATAAAAGCGAATCATTTTCAAAGGGAAATATTGTTATTGGCGATGATGTTTGGATTGGCGCAAGAGCTACAATTATGTCGAATGTGAATATAGGTCAAGGCTCTATTGTTGCTGCTGGGGCACTAGTGACAAAAGATGTTCCTCCTTATTCAATGGTTGGTGGTGTTCCTGCTAAAATAATCAAATATAGATTTAATGACGAAATTATCGGAATATTAAAAAATATAAACTATGCAGAAATTACAGAAGCGGATATTAATCGGTTAAAAGATAGGTTGTATGGTGATATAGAAGAACAAAATGATCTGCAGTGGGTATTAAAGGAGCAGTTTTACCATGCAAAATAAAGAACTAGTGGCAGGCATTGTCGTTTTATATAACCCTAACATAGAAGAAATATTTGAGAACATTAACTCATACATTGATGATTTAGATTGTCTCTACTGCATAGATAATTCAAACGAAGTTGAAGAGAGATTTATTAATGTAAATAAAGTGAAATATATTCCGTTAAGAAAAAACACCGGGTTGGCTAATGCTCTTTCAGTTGGTTGTGATATGGCCATTAATGATGGAGCAAAAATACTGATGACAATGGATCAGGATACAATGTTTTCTGAAGGCTCTGTAAGAAAACTAATTACAAGTGTGAAGGCTAATCAAAATATTGTTGCTACACCTAATATAAAAAGAATTATACGAGAAAATGGGATAAGAATCAAACAAGAGAAACCCATGTTTCCGGAACTTGACGCTTGTGTTTCTTGGGCAATTACCTCGGGATCGGTATTTTCCGATACTTTATATAAAGCCATAGGTGGTTTTGATAAGCGTCTATTCATAGGGCAAATTGATCAGGATTTTTGTACGGCCGCTATACAAAAAGGATATGAAATTAAACGAATAGGCAATTCTTTTATCTATCAAGAACTTGGAAATGCACAAGAATATAACTTACTAGGACTAAAAAAGGGGTATGCGCCAAATCTTAGCCCGATGAGATACTATTATGTTTTTAGAAATGAAAGATATCTTAGAGATAAGTGGGGAGTAGCTTATAAATCTAATCGTGTCGCTCTTTATAAATATTTTTTTGTAGTTTTGCTATTTGAAAAAAAGAAATGCGGAAAAATAAAAAACATGATTACAGGATATCTAGACGGAAAAAATCTGAAAGGGAATTACAATGAAGATATTTGCTAATTACTTACCACAATTTCATGTTATTCCTGAGAATGATGAATATTGGGGGAAAAATTTTACAGATTGGGTTTCTTGCAAAAATGCAAAAAGCTTATATCTAGGGCACATACAGCCAAAAAAACCATTAAATAACAACTATTACTCATTAGATGATATTAATTCAATTAGGTGGCAAGCTGGGTTGGCAAGAAAATATGGAATCGATGGTTTTGCAATTTATCATTACTGGTTTCATGATGGTTTAAATCTTTTAACTAAGCCTGTCGAAATTATTAGGGATAATAAAGATATAAGCATTCAGTATTTCTTTATCTGGGATAACAAATCTTGGAAAAAAACATGGAGTGCTCTAACCGGTAGCGCAAGTTGGACAAGCGATCAGACTAAAGAAACAAAGGTCCTTGCAGAACTGGTGTATGGAGATCAAAAGGAATGGAAGGCACATTTTGATTATCTTTTGCCATTTTTCAAAGACGACAGATACTTAAAAATTGATGGTAAACCTGTATTCGCATTCTTTACCACGTATAAAGACTATGAAGTATTGAAAGATATTGAATCTTATTGGAATCAATTATGTATAGAAAATGGTTTTAGCGGAATATATATGATTTCAAGAGCGGACTATAAACAAAAACAATTTGATCATTCTTTTGTCTATACTCCTTTCGCTCCTGCTAATTGGATTGATTATATTCTTCAAAAGACTAAAAGAATAATTGGTAAAAATAAAGTAAAAAAATATGACTATGATTTTTTATGGAAAAGGATATTGAAGCAATCAAAAAAATACAAATCTAATGTTTTTCTGAGTGGATTTGTTGATTTCGATGACACTCCACGACGTGGAACAAACGGTAATGTGGTTATTGGGTCAACCCCAGAGAAGTTCGAAAGTTATTTCAGTGAACTTCTAAAAATTGCAAATAAAAACAAAAGCGAAGTTACGCTGGTAACAGCTTGGAACGAATGGGGAGAGGGATGTTTCCTTGAGCCGGATGAGATAAATAAGTATAGATATTTGGAGGCTTTAAAAAGAGCAATAGATGATGTTTAAAGGCTTACTAAAGAACAAATCCAATCCCACATCAATGACCTTTATGAACCTTTAAAGGATAAAAGCCAGCTGGATTGGATGGAGAAGAAGGAAGAAATAGAGTATGACACGAACAAAACACAAGGCTTTTATTAGCTTTTATCATAAGGATGATCAAAGGTATAAGGATTATATTCATGATTATCTGTGTTCAGATTTAATTGATAAATCAGTATCTGATGGTGAATATGATTCTGACCTAGCAGATGAATATATCAAGAGACTGATTAGGGATGAGAAAATAACGGATTCCTCTGTGATTGTTGTTCTCGTAGGCACAAATACAAGAAAAAGAAAGCATGTTGATTGGGAAATCTATGCAGGCTTGAGAAAGAGTATTAATGGAAGGGCTGCATTGATAGGAATACTCCTGCCCGAAATTCCAATATCAAATGAAAATACATACTCTGCTGATGATTTGCCTGCCAGACTAGCGGATAACGTCAAAAGTAAATATGCAACGATTTATACTTGGGATTATGCGAAAAAGCATTTTTATGAAATTGTTGACAAGGCATTCCAAGAGAAAAATTCTAAAGAGAATTTGGCCGATAATTCAAGATCTCAGATGCAAAGGAACTTGTAATGGAAATTTTAAAAATAGAATTTGAAAATTGGAATAGCATATTGCTACATATCAATTGGGTTGCTGCAGTTATAATCGTTGTGGCTATAGTTGTACTAAATTTTCTGATTCGCCTTATTTCAAAAAAGATTTGCTATAGATCTATACAAATAGAGCAAAGTACCATAGGCATAGGGAATTCTACTGTTACAATTTCGTATAACTACAAAGATATTGAAATTGCCTATAAGGTTTGGGTTGAGCTTTATACCAGAAAGATAGGTCTTCCCATTGATTTGGACAAAGATGTAATTATTGAAATTTATAGTTCTTGGTACAGTAGCTTCGGCATTATAAGAGAATTGTTAAAGGATATCCCGGCTAATAAGCTTGATGGCTGTGATGAATTAATTAAACTTATCACAGATGTTCTCAATAATGGATTGAGAGTGCATTTAACGAATTGGCAGGCTGAATTCAAAACGTGGTATGAAAAGGAATCAAAAGATTACAAGGGAATGAAACCTCAAGATATTCAGAAGAGATTCCCTAAATATAAAGAGTTAACAGATGATTTGTTGAAAACCAATAGAGAATTGATTCAGTTTACAGAATACATGAAGAAAATAGCTTTTAAGGAAAAATGATGGCTGGAATAACAAAACGAAAATATGAGGCGGAGAATTCAAGAATCGCGAAGAGCATGACAAGACAATTAAACCTTATCTATGAGATATTGCCAAAGGAATATGATGGAAACATCTTGCTTGATTATTACAAAAGGTACTATCCAAATGAGTGGAATTACATAGTTGAGAGATGCAGAACTTATAAGCAGAAAAATGAATTCTTACTTAGCCATGGGAAGAAAAGCCGGTATGGTATTTCAACACCAGAAAACTTTTTCTTTGGATTGCCAAAGGTAAAACATATTTTATGTGAGACAAGCAAAAAGAAACATTGTGAGTCATACGATGAAGAAAAGAGGACATTGCAATTAAATGACTTTGAAACCGAACGGAGTAAAGCGATTGAAAAGCATAATGAGAAAATAAATTGGGCCACTCAAAATCAGCAACATATAGATCCATTATTCATAAGTCTTTTGGAATATGCTTATCATACAAAGGGGCACTACCCAAGAAGAAAAATTGGAGATTGTTAACGAATTATTTAAGTATGACACGCCGAATGTTGTGGTGTTCCTGCAGAAAATTATTGATGCTGAGCATAACAATCAAATTAGAGAATTGGTTTTTAAACATCTCCAGGACAGCGGCCATTATGTGAAGTTAAGAAAAAGGTTTAAGTGTAAGAAGAAAAGCTATTCAATAGAGACATTTGATTATGATATGAAACCGAGCGACTTGGTCGCAAGATTGGATAAGAAGTTATTACAAGACAAAAAAAGATATGACATTTTTATATCTCACAGCGCTAAGGATGCCGAAACCGTGAGGAATATTATAAAGCATTTGAATGATCAAAATAAGACCTGCTATTGCGATTGGATGAGCGATACGGATTTTCTGAAAAGGGATCTTGTAAGTGACTATACCAAGGAAGTACTAAAGAGACGAATAGAACAATCGAATACTGTATTGTTTGTAAAAACTGAAAATTCTTTTATTGATGGTCGTATCCCTTCTGAGTGGATTCAGATGGAAATTAACTACTCTAAGGAGATAGGAAAAAAGATAGCTATTATGGATTGTACGACTGATAACCAAAAGTTTGAAATTAGCGAAAATGTTGAAGGACTATGATTGGGCACCATCGTTTATGATAAGAATGGAAATGAACATACCATTGAACATGATGACGTTGCTGGGCATCCAGGTGATAAAGGAATGGCTTATATAGCAGAAGCTGTAGAGAAAGTAATAAAAAAATAAAGTACGTGATTCTATGAAAGAAAAAAATATTAAACTAAATGCTGTCTTGAATATGGTGAAGACCATCTCAAGCATTATATTCCCTTTGATTACATTCCCATATGTTTCCAGGGTGTTGATGCCAGAAAATATTGGTAAGGTCAATTTTGGATCTTCTTTTGTCAGTTACTTTACCTTAATAGCCTCTCTCGGAATTACTACTTATGCAATTAGAGAATGTAGTGCTAAAAGAGATGATAAAAACGAATTATCTAAAACAGCATCACAGATATTTTCCATAAATGTCATCACAACTATCATTGCTTATGTGTTGATGATGTTTACCTTATTACTATTTAGAGATTTTGATTCGTATAGAACTTTGATAATAATCCAAAGTACAGCAATCATTTTCACGACTTTAGGGTGTGATTGGCTGAACTCTGCAATGGAAGATTTCGCGTTTATAACAATCAGAACAATAGCCTTCCAGGTGGTATCGCTAGTGCTGATGTTCGCGTTTGTGCATGAACCTAGTGATTACATGAAATATGCTGCAATTACTGTCATAGCATCAAGCGGAGCTAATATTGTAAATATTTTTTATAGAAAGAAATTTTGTGCTGTTAAATTTACGTGTCAAATGGGTTGGAAGAAGCATTTTAAACCAATTATGCTTCTCTTTGTTATGGTTCTTGCACAGACAATCTTTAGTAATGCTGATGTTACTATGATTGGGTTAATTAAGGGAGTCACAGAAGTAGGACTATATTCTACAGCACACAAAATAGAAAATATTATTGCTCAGGTCGTTTCTTCTTTAGCATGGGTTGTAATGCCAAGAATGTCAAAATATTTTGCAGAAGAAGATTATGAAAAGATAAATAAACTTTTGAAAAACGTTTTTGGTATTTTAGTATTTCTAGGATTTCCATGTGTGGCAGGAGCAATTGGAATTTCAAAAGAAATAGTGCTTATTGTTGGCGGAGAAGAGTACTTAGGATCCGCGCTCCCGTTAACGATATTGATGTTTTCTTTTGCCTTTAGCTTATTGGGTGGATCTTTTTTGGGCAATATGGTGCTTTTACCATCAAAAAAAGAAAAAAATTATATGCTAATTTGTTGTGTTGCAACTGTAGTTAACGTTGTGCTGAATGCATTTTTAATTCCAATTGGAGGAGCTGTTGCTGCAGCTGGAACAACCGCATTTTGTTCGTTTTTAATGATGGCCATTATGATTTTCACTAGAGATAGAAGGGTCAAACTAGATTACATTTGGAAAACAATGCTTTCTCCTGCAATAGGTTCTATTGCCATATTTGTATATTGCAAGCTAGTCTTATCCTTTATTGATTCGCTTGCAATAAGAACAATAATATGTATTTTTGGCAGTTTAATTCTTTACATTGTGATATCTATCTTGATGAAAAATGAAATCTTATATGAATTTAAGGGGAAAATAGAGGCCAAATTAAGAGGTGCAAAAAGTGATAGATAAAAAAGAAAAAACAGATATTTTGCTCAAAAAAATAAAGAACATAGTTTCCGAGTCAATAAATAGACAAAAGTATGAAAAAGCATTGGCAACGATCGCTTTTATGGGAAATTATTTATATCAGTATAACCAGTTTTATACAGAAGATGAACTTGAGGGTTATTTGATAAATTTAAGTGATTGCCTAAAAAAAGAATTTCAGATTGAGCTTAGTTTTAGACCTTCTCAAAACATTATTTTTTATGATGGATTCGGCTTGGATACAAGAGGAGTTGCTCTTATGTATCTAAACGCTCTTGGTTTAAATAATTATCATGTCATCTATGTAACAAATGAAAAAGAGAAAGAAAAAATTCCTACAATTAGGAACATGTGCGATAAATATCATTTTGAGATGCAATTCGTTGATATGAGTAACTATATAGAATGGTCCAAGCAGTTATGCGCTGTATTCACTAAATACAAGCCAAGAGCTGCATTCTTCTATACAACACCTAATGATGTTTCGGGAATTGTTTCTTTCCATATGTTTGGGGGTATAGTTGATAGGTACTTAATTGACCTGACAGACCATGCCTTTTGGTTAGGAAAATCAGCTGTGGATTATTTCTTGGGGAGCAGAAATATGTCCGCATCACTTCAGTTTTATCATAGAGGAATACAAAAGTCACAAATGATAAAGCTGGGAGTTAATTTGCTTGTAGAAAATACACCAGACCACTCTGGCCTTCCTTTTGACGTTCAAAAAACAGACTACATTTTTAGTGGTGGCGCTTTATATAAAACTCTTGGTGATCCCAATAATACATATTATAGAATCGTAGATCACATTCTTACTGTTGACAAAAATATCAAATTTTTATATGCCGGTGTAGGTGACGATTCAGAACTTAGCAAGATTGTAGAGAAGTATCCAGGCAGAGCTTACCACATCAACGAAAGAAAGGATTTCTATTATCTGGTTTCAAACTGCAAACTTTATTTAAATACATATCCGATGTTTGGTGGAATGATGATGAAATATTGTGGGTTAGCTCATAAGTTGCCTATAACATTGAAACATGGTCATGATTCGGATGGGTTGCTACTGCACCAGGATGAGTGCCAAATTGAGTATTCAACTTACGATGAATTGATTGAAGATGTGGATAAATTGCTTGCAGATGATAACTACAGACACACAAGAGAAAAATTGCTTGACGATTCTGTTATAACTGAGAAACGCTTCAAAAATAACATTCATGGCGTTATTGAAAATCATAAGACAGATTATGAGCATGAATATGAAGAAATAGACACAAGTACATTTAGAAAAGAATATTCTGAACGATTTAATTATGATGAAGAAATGCTAGATATGGTTAAGAACATCAATATTAGTCTTTTAAGTGAATTTCCACAGATTTTCATTAAAGGATTATTTATAAAATCTGTAAGAAGAATTAAAAGAAAGGTAGGAGTAAAATAAAAATGATTGACTTTAATGTTCCACCTTATACTGGTAAGGAAATTGATTATATGAAAGAAGCTGTCGAGAACAAGAAGATTTGTGGCGATGGTCCTTTCACCAAAAAATGCGATGCATGGATGGAAGAAAGATTCAAAGCAAGAAAGGTACTTTTAACAACGAGCGGATCTACAGCTCTTGATATGGCTGCTTTACTTTGTGGTTTGAAATCGGGAGATGAGGTTATCCTTCCTTCCTTCACATTTTCTTCCACAGCGAACTCTTTTGTATTAGCTGGAGCAACTTTGGTGTTTGTTGATGTTCGACCAGATACGATGAATATTGATGAAACAAAGATAGAAGCGGCAATAACGGATAAGACAAAGGTTATAGTTCCGGTTCATTATGCAGGTGTTGCATGCGAAATGGATACTATCATGGATATAGCCAAGAAACATCATCTTATGGTTGTAGAAGATGCTGCTCAGGCTGTTATGTCTACATATAAGGGTAGAGCATGCGGCACAATCGGTGATTTTGGCTGCTTCTCGTTCCATGAAACGAAGAACTATTCCATGGGTGAAGGAGGAGCGATTCTTATAAATAATTCTGATTATATTGAAAAGGCAGAAATCCTAAGAGAAAAAGGCACAAACCGTGCCCAGTTCTTTCGAGGTCAGGTTGCAAAATATAACTGGGTAGATTTTGGCGATTCGTATCTTCAGTCCGATTTAAATGCTGCATATCTTTGGGCTCAGTTGGAAATGGCAGATGAAATTAATGAGAATCGTCTGGCAACATGGAATGCTTATTATGAGGCATTCAAACCGTTAGCAGCTAAGGGGATAATTGAGCTGCCAACTATTCCTGAAGATTGTGTTCATAATGCTCATATGTTCTACATCAAAGCCAAAGATCTTGATACGAGACAGGCATACATTAAGTTCATGAAAGAAAATGGCGTACAATGTACATTCCATTATGTACCTCTCCATTCTGCTCCAGCAGGAATGAAGTTTGGACGTTTTGTAGGCGAAGATGAGCATACCACGCCAGATAGTGATAGATTAGTTCGTCTTCCTATGTATTACAACATCAGTAAAGATAGCCTTAAGTATGTAATCAATAAGACGGTAGAATTTTTTGATAAATAGTTAAGAAGGCGTAAAATGAAAAATTTAGCAATAATTGGAGCAAGCTATCTGCAACTCCCATTAATTGAAAAAGCAAAGGAAATGGGATATACTACTCATGTTTTTGCGTGGGCAGCGAATGATGTCGGAGAAAAAGCTGCCGATTTCTTTTATCCAATTAGTGTAATTGAAAAAGATAACATCTTAAATAAATGCAAGGAAATCGGAATTTGCGGAATTTGTAGTATCGCATCGGATGTCGCTGTAATTACTGTAAACTATGTTGCAGAAAAATTAGGGCTGCCAGGTAATGGAATCGCATCTACGGGAAAATGTACCAATAAACATTTGATGAGAGAAGCTTTTGAAGCTAACTGTGATCCAAGTCCAAAGAGCATTCTAGCAGATGAAAATACGAACATTGATGAACTCAAATTAAGCTATCCTGTAATAGTTAAACCTACCGACCGTAGTGGTAGCCGAGGAATATATAAGTTGGAGTCCTCCAAAGGATTGAAAGAAGCTGTTGTTTCTGCAATGTCAGAAGGATTTGAGAAAAAAGCTTTGATTGAGGAGTATGCTACAGGACAAGAATACAGCGTAGAGCATATATCCTATAATGGTAAACATTCTTTCTTGGCTTTAACTCACAAATATACTACAGGGGCACCGCATTTTATTGAAACAGGGCATTTAGAGCCAGCACCAGTTAGTAATGAGACAGTAGAGCAAGTTAAGAAATTTGTATCTCATGCGCTTGATACATTGGAGATTAAAAATGGCGCTTCTCATTCTGAAATTAAAATTGCAAAAGATGGTTCTATAAAGATCATTGAAATTGGTGCCCGCATGGGTGGCGATTGTATAGGCAGTGATCTTGTAAGATATTCTACTGGTTACGATTTTGTCAGAATGGTAGTACAAGTTGCTGTCGGGGAAGCTCCTTCGTTTGAAAAGGTTTGTGATCCGATTAAAGTTGAAAGTAAATTTATTTTTACGCAAGCTGATATAGCACAATATGAAGAGGATAAAAAAGATGGCCTTGTGTTAAAGACAGTGGATTTCCATCCTGAAAATATTGGGCATATTACAGATAGTTCCAACAGAGCTGGATGCTACATTAGGAAAGCAAGATGAAGAATGAAAGACTGGTAAATGTTGATTTAATAAAAATAACTGCGGCCATAGCAATAGTTTTTCACCACTATCAACAGTGTTTTAATGTGAATTATGGTAATTCTATCTTGAATAAAGGCTTACCATATTTAGGATATTTTGTTGAGTTATTCTTCATGATATCTGGATTCTTCGCAGCTAAGACATTGAAGCAAGACGAGCCAATTGTTCATCAATACGGGAAAAATTTTTGAGATTATATCCTTATGCTCTACTTTCCGTAACTGTAACCAGCATTATTATGCTGTTGCATTACGTTATATTTGGAAATTGCGTATGGGACAATCAGTATACGTTGCCGGGAATTATTACTAGCTTTCTGATGGTAAATCAGGGATGGATTTTAGAATTTGCTCCTGCATTAAATAACCCTGTTTGGTATATTTGCGTTTTACTATGGATGTACGCGATATACTTCATAATTGAACAAACGTTCAAGAAAATGGGGGGGTACAGGTATAAATTACTTATTTACTTGCTAATTATAATTTTGGGTGGTTTAGGTAATAAGTTTCAATTTTCTTTACCTTTTCTGTACGGCTCTGATTGTAGAGGATATGCCACATTTTTCATTGGAGTTTTAATTTGCGAATTCTTCAAGAACGAAAAGTTTAAAGAGTGCATACCAATAAGTATAGTAGGAATATTATTGGGCTGTTGTTTGTTAATAACGCTGAGTAGATATTTTTGGTATATTTGGGTGTTTGTTCTTTGCCCTGCAATCTTAGTATTATCAATAAGTATGCCACAGGTAAAATTTAATACTTCGTCCTTTACAGAAGTGACCTTTCAACTGTATCTATAGCATGTTGTATGTTTCTATATTTTTCAATTTGCTTTAGATATTATGAATATAGAATTCAATCATAATTTTATAAGTATGATAATTGTCACAAGTGCTTGTTTACTATGTTCTTGCATTATTTATAAGTGTGTAGAAAAACCAATAAATAAGAAAATCAAAAAAATGGGGTGGTAATATGAAAAAGATTTTGATATTTGGAGCAACTGGTAACATTGGTGTGTATTTAACGGATTATTTGAATTCCAAATTGAATCATGATGAATATGAAGTAATTGCTATCGGTCGTAAGGATACAAAATTCTTTTTAAACCGTGGTATACATTATCTTAGACTTGATGTTAACAAAGCAGAAGATTTTCAGAAATTACCTACTGAAGATGTTTATGCAGTTATTAATTTAGCAGGACTTTTACCGGCTTATTTAAAGAATTACGATCCATTTGTTTATGTTGAAACCAATATTAATGGTGCACTTAGAATCTTAGAGTATGCAAGAATGAATCATGTAGATCGTGTGCTATATACACAAACATGGTCAGTTCAAGGAGGATATTGGGGTAAGAAAGAAGTTTTGTCGCCTAAAGATCCGAAAAGCCTTATATATACCGGGGATCATGCTTTCTATTGCATAACAAAAAGTATGATTGAAGAAACAATGGAACATTATAAACAAGAGTATGGTGTAAAAAACTTTGTCTTTAGATTACCTAATATATATTTGTATCATCCTGCAAAGACATATTATGTAGATGGCATAGAGAAAAAAATTGGATACAGATATATGATTGATTTGGCAAGTAAAGGGGATAATATTGAACTTTGGGGCAATCCTAATGCCTTTAAAGATATCCTTTATGTTAAAGATTTGTGTCAAATGATGTATAAATCGTTATTGTCATCTGTAAATGGTGGAATATATAATGCTGGAACTGGTATTAGAACTACATTACAAGAGCAGATTGAAGGTATGATAAATGTATTTAATCCATCTGATAAAAAATCTAATATCGTCTATAAGCCAGAAGGCGGAAGCTTTACAAGTTTTGTTATGGATATAGATAATGCAAAAGAAGATTTAGGGTATAAACCAGAATATACTTATATTAAATATCTGGAGGATTATAAGAGAGAGCAAGAATTAAAAAGATTTGATGATATGTGGCTTGGAAATGTGTAAGCCTGTGAAAAAAGGGTGTCATCCACCTGTCCCGCCTCACACCACTTGGAAAGTAAATAAGTGGAGAAGAAGAAAAAGGAAAAAGGTGGAAAAATAGAAAAAAGAAGTGGCGGAAAGCCACAAAAAAATAAAATAAAAGCACACCACGAAAAAAGAAAGAAAACCACACCAGAAAGGGTGCGGAGAAAAGAAAAAATGAATAAAAATTGGTTAGGAAAATGTTTCAATCTAGCGGAAGTGTTATATGGAGTTTATCCATACGAAGCTCTAGAAGAACTGTATAAGAGAGGTGGGCGTGGCGACTTATAAAAGCATGAGGATATAGCTTTTCTAGAGGAAAATAGTTACCTTGAGACAGAGTATGTCGATGCTACATACCCAGCGTTTAAGGCACTAGGATATCATGAGCCAGGCTTATTTAAACCTGCAATTGAAAATGAAGGCGCAGTATATGAGTATAATAAGCAGTGCGCTGATAATGGCAGTGCTCTTGCACTTTTACATATTAGCAAATCTGAGACGGACAATCTTCTAAAGAAGCAGGGAAACACACCATTTTACATCCCTACCAAGGATGAGATGGATCGCATGAACAAAGACTGCATTAATGGAAATGAATATTATGATGAACTACAAAAGAAGATGAAGAAAGGCCGTATGGCAAAAAATAATATTCTTAAGATATGGTTGGACTTTTCAGCAGGGGTAGATTTTACAAAAGAGCTTGACTGGATTCTTACTGTTTTAGATATAAAACGGTTACTTTTGATAAGCAAAAAGCATTGGACATTTCCATTGAAGATCTAAATAAAATAGCTGGTCTTGTGGTTGAGTGTTATAACCATACCAACCTTAGGGTAAAACGTGGATGGGAACCTGCGAAGTTGGCGGAAGAAATCAATAGAACTGATATTTATAACAAGAAATATAGTTAGTGAAAAAGGGTAGAAATAGATGGAGTGTTCTCGGAAAGTAAGTGATTTTAGATAAATGGTACTTGCTTGTTAAATGTAAATAAGCAAACAATTCGAAAGATTATAGTTTTCCTAACGACGAAAAGACATCCAATATGGTGCCTGTTGTAAAATAGTAATTTACAGAATGCTATTCAGTAGAGTTTTCTAATTTATCCCATGCATCAAGATGAATACAAATGCCAATAATCAAAGTAAAGAAAACATTCTTTGATCGGTTTCTAATATGCATCTTGTGTAAGCCATAATCATTGAGGATTCTGTTATTAATTCTTTCGGTAGAAGTTCTGTTCTTGTACATATCCTTCCATTTATCAGATTGATAAGGAACTGGACCGAAGAGCTTGTAGTTTGTTTTGTCATAGACTTTAACGACTCTACCGTAGTCGGATTTGGTGCATTTTCCAAATAAAGGACATGAATTAATTTTCCCTTTATTAAGAGGGCATCTATATTTTGTTGCTTTCTTTGAATTGTCATATCCATCACGAGCCATGACGTGGCCTTGAGAACAAACTGGGATTCCATTTTCATTTAGTCCTTCGTATTTTGCATAAGGATTAACTTTAGGATTCTTTCGTTTGCTCCAATCAATGATAGGAATAATATCTTTCTCTCTAAGAAGTTGATGGAAATAAGCAGCATCCATTGCAGAATCAAAACACATAAAATTAGGCTTGAGATTTGGAGCAATATCAAGTAATCTAGCAGTGGCAGTGAAAAAAGTGAGTGCATCATGGTCTGAAGCATAACCGAGGGTTAAATAAAGAGGAAGATCGATTTTAAGAATCTTATTGTGGTAGGTAAGGTTGTAAATCGAAAACCCAAAGTACCACTGTTCTAAATCACTGTCCCAACCCCAGTTAGCATCTGGTGCAGAATAACGATAGTTGATATCTGTGATAGGAGCGTCTTCAACTTTGTGTCCAAAAGGAGAAACGTGAATATGCAGGCAAGTGCCATCTCCAGAAATGTTGATAGAATCTTTGTCGATGATGCCTTTATGGAAAGAAGTCTGAACGGCAAGAAGATTAAAAATACGTTCAATGGTGTAAGTGTCGCGACAACGATCGAATTCGGCACCATTTTTGTATTTGAGATAAAGGGAACGAGTATCTTCGTCAGTGTAGTTTTCCCACTTTTCATTTTTCTTCATAGTAGCGTGATTTTCTTTTGAAAATCTCCCTTTAGAAAAAAGAGACTTCAAAGAAGGATTATCATTCATGATTCTGTTGATGAAATCATGATGAGAAGCAACACCAGGAGGATCAAAAGTACCAATGATAAATTGAAGAAGCTGGTCATGCTTAAGATCTTTACACCAAGCATCGATAGAAACATACTTAAGAAGTTTCATCAAAACAAATGAACGAATAAAGATGACAGGATCAATAGCAGGTCTACCAGAATTGATTGGATAAAGAGAAAAAAGAATAGGACGGATTGGATCCGTGTTCAGGCGTCGTAATTTGTAATAAGCAGATTTAAAAGATTTGATTTTTTTGATTCTGTAACGATTGTCATGAGACAAATCACAAAAATGATTGTTTAGAAAATCGATATAAGAAGCAAAAGATTGAATATGTATGAGCATATAACTCACCTCCACGGTTTCTTAATGAAGGCGAGCAACGCGAGCCCGCGATGGCGGGCAAAAGTCAATAGAAAAGGTAAAAAATTACCGCACATTTTAAGGTGATATGCTAAAATGATGGAAATATTAAATTAAGTTTAAAACATAGGTTTTTATGAAAATAGAATACACATTTCTTCCGAAACAGAAAAATATAAAACATAATAAAAATGTTCAAATTGATTTATATGAATATGCTACTGAATTGTATGAAGAACTAGAAAAGTTGAATGTTATTCATCGTGTTAAAGAAGTTCCTCAATTAGGTTCGATAAAAGTTCAACGAAAATTATGCAAAAGTAGATATGATTATATGATGCTGCAATTTTATTTACACCGAATAATTAAAACGAAGTTACAAAATGATTTAAGATATTCTTATAATAACAAAGTTAAACCAAATGTATTTGGGGAACAGTATTTGTATTCAAATAATAACAATCCAACTATTGCTGATATCATCCAATTGTTGATTATTGTATATAATATTGGTCATTTTTATAATACTTTTACATCTTCATTAGCTATTACACTTATGGGAAATGATAATTGTTTTACAAATAATATTATTATGGCTTCAGATGATGAAAGATATAAACAGGCTGCAAAACTAATACTTGATACTCATAATTACAAACGATTTCATTTATTGAATTCTATTTTAGTATTAGAACACTGTGATAAGAATAAACCATCAGTTAGGTTGGGATTGGAAATTTTATATTCCTATATTAACGAACAAGATTTGGAGAAAGGAAGTAAACTTGAATTTGTTTTCTCGATTTTCAGAAAAGTTCGAACAGTAGCATATATTGCGTTTGATTTGCAAATTGCTAATACTCCTTTAACAATCGATATTTGTAATGAAGATGCAATGATATTACTTCTTAAAGAACTTTTATCTGAATATAATAACAAGCAATCTTTAAATTTTCTGATAGAATCCATTACAAAATTGTTGTCAGATACTGTATATAATAATTCATTTAATTCGATAGTATGTTATTCAGAGGCAAAAAAGATAAAACGGAAAGTAGAACACTTTTCTGGTAATTACTACAATGATTTATTTATTGATAAAAATAGCATATTAAATCAAAAATATTCTCGTAAAGTAGATTTTAATCGTTCATATACATTAAAGATTACTTTTGATTTACAAGATAGAAATATTGCTAGAGATTTATTGTTTGAACTTGATAGAATAAACAATACACGTGTTGGCTATTATGACAGAAGCTCGGGAGAAGAATCTATTCTTGTTTCAATTAATAGTAGATGCAATAAAGA
>CAVGPK010000031.1:0-19898 GCA_963631155.1 bacterium
AACCATATCTGAAAGATTTAAAATTTTACATGCTTTTCGAAGCAAATCAACATCCCTTTCCATCCATTCATAAATTTTAGGACGTTGTATTTTTAAAACTACTTTTTCACCAGACTGCAAAGTTGCCTTGTGAACTTGAGCAATAGAAGCTGATCCTAAACAAACCTTATCAATATCTAAAAAATATTCATAAAATTGATTATTATAGGTTTCATCAATGATTTTCTGAACATCATCAAAGGGCATAGGCGTTACTTGTGAACGTAACTTCATTAATTCTTTACAATAGCGTTGCGAAAATAAGTCTTGTCTTGTAGACATAATTTGTCCGATTTTGACAAATGTTGGGCCTAAGTCTTCTAAAATCATCCGGAATTTAACAGGGTCCATTCCTTTTTGAATATGATATTTACGTAAAATCGAAAGGATTTGAGCAAAACGAGTGCTCGTTGTCATTGTATTATCTTCACTCATTTTTTTAGCTCCTTTCGATGTAATCCTGTATTTGAAATGGTTTCACTCTTAAACCATGTATGATATAAATCTTTTGCGACATGAAAAAGAACATGCTTTTCTTGCTTGTTCATAAGTTGATTTAGTAATCGATTCCAATTTGGTTTATTTTCTTGCATGCTCCTATTATATCATAAAAAAAGAAACAGAATATCTGTTTCCCTTAATCCTTATGATTTCCTAGCAATCGTAGGATATATACAAAAATGTTAATGAAGTCTAAATACAATTCTAAAGCAAAATAGATGGATAATTTTTCTTCATCATAGCCATACATAAAGCGATTCATTTTTTGAATATCCCATGCGGTAATTCCAGTAAATAACAATAGTCCAACAATACTCCATAACCTTGTATCTGCCCCTACATGAAATAACATCATAAACATTTGGCTAATAATCATCGCAAATAAACCAACAACGCATAATGTACCGACTTTGGACAAATCCAATTTCGTAGTCTTTCCAATAATAGCCAAGCAAACAAAATAGATTGCACTAATGATAAATGCCACTGAAATCTGACCCAAACTATAAGCATAGCCAAGTCCTGCCATTGTAAATCCCATCAATACAGAATAAACAATAAACATCATATACATCGATTGTGCCGGTGAATCCTTTGTCAAAGAGCGAGACATCGAAATCGTTAATCCAATTTGTACAAGCAATAAAATCAAGCTGATCATTGGCATTGTCATGATAATTGTATAGTAGATTCCTGAACTGTATAACGCAAAAGATGTAACTGCTGTAATAAGAAGTCCTAAAGACATTTTCATAAATACCTTAGACATCAATGAGCCCATCGAATTTTGGTAAATATTTTCCATTTAAAATTCCTCCAATTCATTTTTAATGAATATACACTAAATAGTATAGAAAGAAAATAGACAAATGACAAGGATTGTTAATCAACAAAATAATTATTTACAAGATGAATTTTATCTTTTAAGTTTTTACCATATTTGATTGTTACTTTAATTTCATTATTCTGTGCATAATAAGTAGTATATTGTTTTTTATTCCAAATATAGCTAATGTCTTCTAAGGAGTACTCATATCCTTCATGATTTTCAAAATCTAAATTCAAAAATTTTGATTCTTGAATACGATTTAAGGATAAAATAGATGGATAGGTGATTTTAACATCATTTTCATTCATTGTCTCATCTTCAATCATATTTACGATTACATTCACCTTACCAATAGAATCAAGATAGGTTATCGTATATAAATTGATTTCTTCTTTTGTTTGAAATGTGTTGGTTTGTCTAGTTTGATTTATATCTATACTCTTCTCTTGAAGCTGGTTACATTCATATACGAATACACAAATTCCGGATATAAATACAAAAACGCTTACAATAAGTCCAATAATTATTTTTCGCATGTTTCCACCTCTTTTTTAGGCCATAATTTGATTAAAATAAATAATAAACTAAGACTCGTCAAGAAAAAGCCAATTGCCATTAAATACATTCCAATCGATGTAAGCTGATATATAATAGTAATCATGATGGCTACTAAGACCCAAACAAGCCCTCCTAAAACCATCATTATAGAAATAATCATTCCTATAATAAGTAGAAATTTTTTTATAATGTTTTCAGATTGAATTGATTGAACATTTTTTCTTTCATGATATAAAGGCTTTTCATCTGGTATGGGTGGTAAATCTTCATTCATCTGTTGATTCCATGTCGATTTAATATCATCCATCACACCAATATTGCGATTGTTTGATTTATATCTTTGTATTCTTTTTGACATGACACGTATAAAGAAATATATTGCGAAAAGTGAATAAACAATATCAATGAGTTTTTTTAGATAGTTATATACATTGGTAAAATTAAACATAAAATCAATAAAACTTAATATCAATCCACACAACAAATCCGCAATAATCACTTTTGAAATCCAAAGAATTATAACAAGGACAAATGCATCAAATAATAGATGTAAAAGATCATTCATAGAAAGATTTCCAAGTTTAGATAGAGTACTTTCTGCTTTTTGGTATACCTTATCAATTGTATCATTTGTATGTGACATTATTGGATCACTTTGTTCTGTGTTAATCTTATATGCATCTAAAACTTCTTTTGCGAGTTCATCAATATTACCAAAGCCAGCAACCGCATCTTCTTCAGAAAATCCATTGTTGATTTTATCATCAATATATGTACTATATTCAACAAGAATATCATTTCTTTCTGCCTCATTGATAAGATTTAATTTCATAGATAATTTTTCTAAAAATTCTTTCTTTAACATCTTGCTACTCCCCTTCCAAATAGAGATTTACATTTTTTGAAAATTCATTCCACTCTACAAGCAATTCATTATATCGACCAATTCCAAGAGTTGTGATGTGATAATACTTTCTTGGAGGTCCTTCATTGGATTCTTTTAAATACGATTCTAATAAATGATCATTTAACAATCTTTTTAGCAACGGATAAATTGTCCCTTCATTTACTTGTATAACTTCATTAATTTTAGAGACCAGTTGATAGCCATATAAGTCATCATGCACAATCGATTTTAAAACGATCAACTCCAATACGCCTTTCTTAAACTGTGTATTCATGAAGTGTCCTCTTTTCCTTTTTCAAAAGCTTTGGTTCAAATAAACCAAGATAGATTTTTTCAATCCATGTCATCTTTAATTCTTTTGTTGATTGAATATATTGAAATTGGGCACAATGGATTTCATTTTTGTATTTTAGTTTTAAGCGATAAGATTCGCTTTCATTTAAACAACCAACCCCAAATATTTTGACACACATAAAATAGGTATTTGCCCTATCCAACCCTACAATCTTTCCGTTACGAATCCATCCACAGTACCATATAGGCACATCCGAAAAAGAAGAAGTAGAAATATGTTGTATAGAAATAACAGGGAGTTGGTATTTCTTCCCCAAATATTCAGCTACTTTTTTTGTATATCCATGTTTTGAACAATAAATGATTGCTTTAGGTTTCATCATTATCACCTCGACTATTATATTAAGTTAGCTACCTTGCTTTGTCAAGTACTGTATAAAAAAGAATAACGAGAAATCAATCTCGCTATTCCACATTCAATGTAATATTGACAATCCCAGAATTTGTTTCCGTTTTCTTATCAGATTTATAAGGTTGAATCACAATATACGCATCATAAGTGCCCTTCTTTAATGCTCGAGTCATTTCCATTTTTGTGATGTAGTTACCATGCGCAACTAAATCGGATTGATATAGTAATTCATCTCCATCTGCTAAATATAAAGCAAAGGTCATGTAGTAACAATTATCTTTGCATGAAATTGTTAATGTTTGTGTTTTTCCATCCTCTGTTTCAACTTTGATTTTTTTCTTCCCTTTAAAGCCACCAATACCTTCTAAGGTATAATTTCCGTTCTCGTTTTTTTCAATAGAAAAAACATCTTTATCAAATGATTTAACGGATTTTACTTTTGAATCCATTCCAGCAAGACTTAAATAATGATTCAATTCAACTTTGGTTCCACTATCGACAACTAAGTTTTCTAGTTCTTGATTATTAATGCAAATGGTATCTTCATACCAATAGTTCGCATCTGGATTATGGAATTCGAATCCTGAAACAATATTTTTTGTATTTGCCGCAATAGTAAAACTTCCCCATCCAGGTAAAGTCACATTCTGACTTCGGTCCATTGGTGTTTCAGGTTTTACATATCCAGTTTGATTCACATCCATTGATTTAGTTTTATTATTATCCTTATTCATTGTAAAGATATAGCACACTAAACATATAATCACAATCAGTGCACATACAATAATTCCTAACCCAATTTTTTCTTTCTTTTGCATAAAAAATACCCTTTCAAAATAATAGAGGTGGTATTTCCACCTCCAAATATACAACTAATCTGTAAATTTATCGTAAAACTCCATACTCTCTAAAACACTTGTATCTTGAATTGGATTATCATCTAAACGTAAGGCTTCTAACAAAGTTAAATCCTTTAATGGAGATACATCTGTAATATAGTTTGCCTTTAATTGAAGAGAACGTAAATATTTTAATTTTGATAAAGGCGTTAAATCCGTAATCGCATTATGATCAAGGCGAAGATAAGAAATAAACTCTAAATTTTCTAAAGGAGATAAATCTGTAATTACATTATTGTATAGATCTACTATACAAAGATTTGTCAGATCTTTTAAAGGTGTTAAATCCTTCACATTATTATTTTCCAAAGAAATGATTTCTAATTGTTTCATATCCTTTAAACATGTAATATCTTTAATATCATTTCTTCCTACGTTCAAATCAACCATTTGTTTTGAATCTTTTAATAACTTAATATCACGAATACGATTCGTGAATAAATCCAAATGTTTTAAATTTTTAGCACCTTTCAAAAAATCAATCGAAGTTAATTGACAGAATTCAGCATCCAGAGATTCTAAATTTGCGACATTCGAAAATTTATCTACGTTTGTTAAGGCGTTCTTACTTACATTTAAAGCTTTTAATGTTTTCAAATTATTTAGACTTGATAAATCATGAAAGCCTGTTTGCTCCATTGATAATTCTTCTAAACATGGAAGCTCTCCTAAAAAATCAAAATCAGTTGGATTATTATAAGAAATATTTAATTTCTTTAAATGAGGAAATTCTTTTAGAATTGAATAATCTACCAAATATGGACAATTCGATACATTTAATTCCTTTAAATTGTTCATCGACAATAATGGACTTAAATCAGACATTAAATTCGTATTTAAATCTAAAGATTCAACATGAGATAGATAAGTTAAATCTTCAATATTAAAGACACGCATCCCCCCCATATCCAATTTCTTTAAATTTTTTAAAATTCCTAAAATTGCATAACTGAAAGGTCCATTTTCTGTATTAATATGAACTTCTTGTAATTTTTTACAATGCTCTAAATAAACTAAGCTATCAACTTTTGCCTTTGATAAGTTTAACACTTCAAGTTCAAGCATCGCAGCAACACTAGAAATATCCATTGTATATAAATTATTTCTAGAAACATTTAATTTTTTTAATTGACGAAAACCATGTAAAGCTTGTAAATCCCTTAAACGATTTCTAGAAACATCAAGTTCTACTAAATTACGCAAATCACGCAAAGGATCTAATGTTTCAAGTGCATTGTTAGATGCATTTAATGTTTCGAGATTTTCTGCATATTGTAAACCTTCTAAGGTTGAAATTTCATGATCCTGAATTTCTAAATGGATCAAATCCAACATCTTTTTCTCATCCAATTCCTCTTCTTTGCAACGAAGAGTGCGACAAACGACACTACGCAATTCTTCATCTTGAATTAACATATAAAAATTCCTCCTATGGCATCTTTATTATAATCAAAACGACATAGAATAACTATCATTTTTTGTGAATTTTTTGTCATTTTTATGATTTTTAGTGACAATAATCATCAAAAATGTTAGACTTAAATCAGTTAAGGATTAGACTATAATTCAAATTGAAATTGAAACAAGCATTGTATTGTTGACGTACTTTACTTCTTTTAGTTCATGGATATGGCTTGATCCAGGAGGTATAGACATGAGTACAGGTAAAGTCAAATGGTTTAATGCCGAAAAAGGTTATGGATTTATTACAAGTGAAGACGGAAAAGACGTTTTCGTACATTATTCATCAATCAATTCAGACGGTTTTAAAACATTGGATGAAGGACAAACAGTTACTTATGATGTAGTTGATAGCGACAGAGGTCAACAAGCTAGCAACGTCACTGTCGTAGAAGCAGCAGAGTAACAAATATTGTCAATGAAAGCGCACACACAGTATGCGCTTTTTTTAGGGATGGAGGTAATTTATGTTAGAGCGCTATGAAAAAGTAAAAGACTATGTTTATACACAATACGCAAAAATTTATAATGATAATCTTAAAATAGCCGCTTTAACTCATACAAACGGTGTTGATCTCGCGATCACTCTCATTGCCATGGCAAGAGGAACCAATTTAGAAAGAGCTAAAGTTGCAGCTCTCTTTCATGACTATGCAAAATACATCGATAATTGCCCAGATAATCAACACGCCAAACTATCGAGTCTACATGCCTATAAGTATTTAAAAGAATCTGGTCTTTTTAAGACAACAGAAATAGATGACATTACCTATGCCATTCGTCAGCACTCTAATAAAGATAGCTTCGATTCCCCTTTATGTGAAGCTTTAAAAGATGCGGATGTATTTGCTCGTTTTATGGAAAATCCAGAAACGCCCATTACTGGTATAAAAAGACAGCGCCTACTTAACGCATGCGCTGACATTCAAAATCATTAAAACTTTTGATAATACAACTCAACGCTTTGATTGAGTTGTTTTTTTAATTGATTAAAACTCTTCTCAAATAAATCTTTATCAAATATGATCCAATCAATATAAGAAAAACTTTTACCTATAGCCCCTCCAACCACTTTTGCTGCATGAACTTTATTCATTTCTTCATCCAATTGTTTAGAAAGTTTTTGTCTATAGAGTGCATCTTCTTTATTGTGAAAAGGATTCGAATAATAAATATATCCAAATTCACCATCTTTACTTGCTAGGTCAGAAAGCACTTCTTCCTTTTGTTCAATTGTCTGTTCTACTAACAATGGATGTGTTGTAAAAATCAGTTTCATATCCTTACGCAACGCATCATGAGCAAAGTCTTGAATAGGTTGATAAACCGAATAGATATCTAGAGGACTTTTATATTCTTTCCAATGATTTCTTTCAACTAAATCCATCACAACCTCATAAAATTCAACCATACCACAAAATTTCATATCTTGATCAGGTACATCAATAAAATCAACACGACATATATATGCCTCATAAGCAAGTTGACCAATCGCAAGTTCTAAAAGATACATGCTCATCTCTTTTTTATTTTCCGGATTCCCAATTAAATTAAAACCAGGACAATAAATCTTACAATCTAACATGTCATTTTCAACCTGATAAAAAACATGAAAATCCATCAAAGAATATTGTTCATCTTTAATCTGAACCATTGCTTGAATGGCCTTTTGAGATAAAGCCGGTAAATATGGATTCATTATCCACTTGTTTTGAATCACTTTTGGTGCTATATCAACAAGCATTTGACATAAATATTGAGTCGTCTTATTAGGTCCGGTATCAAAAGTTAACTCAAAGGAATCTTCATAATTTTCTACAAAAAAATGAGCACCCGCAATTTCATTGACTTCTTCATCTAACGCCTCAACGATTTCATTTAATTCTTCATATTTTTGATTCTTTAAACACTCAATAATTTTTGTTTCCTTCTTTTGGAAATGATCCCAAAACTCCACTCCATTTGTATAAGCACTCATTCATTTCACCTCATATATTTTTCCAGATAGGATGCTACAATTTTATGTCCCTTCTCATCCATATGAATTCCATCAAAAGATGAAGCTACTACTTTTGTATCAATGACATCAACATCAAAATCTTTACATCCTTTTTTTAAAGAAGCATAACTATTTTCTAACATATTAAAACCGACATTACCAAAATTTAATATTGTTCGCTCATTATGTACATAATCTTCATGCATGCGTGGTGGGCAAACTACATAAACCTTAGGAACTTTTATACCTTCTTTATAGATTTCAGGATCAAAAACCCGACACAATAAATGTCGAATTCCCTTTTCTAAAGTAATAGTATTTGATGAAAATTGTCTTTTCGCATCATTAGTTCCAAGCATGATAAACAAAACATCCATAGGGCTATGTGTTTTTATAACCATCGAAATCTGTTTATAACCATTACGATCACAATCAAATGGATCATCAAAACATAAGGTACGACCACACAAGCCTTCTTCGACAATTTCATCATCAGAAAATTTATTTTTTAAAATCCGTGTAAATCGATTTTCAATTCTTGATCCATCAATTGCATTATAGCCCCACGTATTACTATCTCCAAAGAAAACATATTTCATAAACCAATACTCCTTGATTCTGTTAGAATACAGTCCAACTTAACATCCGTATTTTTTATCTCAAAATCCATTTCTTGTATATCAAATGCAACTCCAATCTTAAAAGCTTTTGTCTGGGCTAAATATCGATCATAATAGCCTTTTCCATAACCACATCGAAAACAATTCTTAAATCCAACAACGGGAATAAGAATCACATCTAAATCCTTTATTTCATTCTTTCCGATAGGTTCAAGAATATGAAACTTTCCTTCAACCTTTTCTTCTAAATCAGAATAAAAGGCAATGTGAGTATCATCTAAAGTTTTAGGTAGGTATAAATCATAATAACCATGTAGACTAGAGTATACATTCACTTCTCCATTCACAGGTATATACGTTCCTACTTTACCTTTTAAAAAAGGCAAAACACGATTCATGATTGCCTTTTCTTTTTCACTTCTATCCATATCTGAAAGAGATTTCCTTTTTTCAATACAAATTTTTCTCTTATCCAATGCTATCACTCATATCTAATTTTAACATTTGATTTAATTCAACCGCATATTCCATAGGAAGTTCACGTGTAAATGGTTCTAAAAATCCCATCACAATCATTTCTGTAGCTTGTGCGCGTGTTAAGCCACGAGACATCAAATAGAATAATTGCTCTTCACTAATATTAGAGACAGTTGCTTCATGTTCAATTTGAGAAGTATCATTATAGGAAAGATTTAAAGGAATCGTATCACTTCTTGATTGTTTATCCAAAATCAATGTATCACATTCCACTTTACTTTTGGCATAATCTGCATTTTTAGAATGCGTTACCCATCCACGATAATTAACTTCACCACCATTACGCGCGATTGATTTTGAAATAATTGTACTTGATGTATGTGGAGCCAAATGAATCATCTTACTTCCAGCATCTTGAATTTGGTTTTGACTACCTACCGCAATAGAAACCGTTGTTCCTTTGGCATAGGGTTCAGCCAAAATACATGCAGGATATTTCATATTTACATGACTACCCACATTTCCATCAATCCATTCCATATGACCATTTTCGAAAACTTTTGCACGCTTTGTAACTAAATTAATAATATTACTAGACCAGTTTTGAACAGTTGAATAACGACATTTCGCATTTTTATGTACGTAAATTTCAACTACAGCTGCATGCAAAGAATCTTTAGAATAAGTCGGTGCCGTGCAGCCTTCAACATAATGCACATCCGCACCTTCATCTACAATAATCAATGTTCTTTCAAATTGTCCCATCTGCATAGAGTTGATACGGAAATATGATTGAAGTGGTTTTTCTAATGTCACACCTTTTGGTACATAAATAAAGGATCCACCAGACCATACTGCCGTATTCAAGGCTGCATATTTATTATCCGTATAAGGTACTAACTTACCAAAATATTTTTTTAGAAGATCAGGACATGTCTTTAATGCCGTATCTGTATCTAAAAATATAACACCCTTCTCCTCTACTTCTTCAAGCATATTATGGTATACGACTTCACTTTCATATTGTGTTGAAACTCCAGCTAAGAATTTCTGTTCCGCTTCAGGTATACCTAGTTTATCAAATGTATTACGAATTGTATCTGGAACTTCATCCCATGATTTTTCCTGTTTATCACTCGGTTTAATATAATATGTATAATCATTAAAATCGATTTCACTTAAATCAGGGCCCCAGTTTGGATTTTTTTGTTCAACGAAAGAATGATAAGCATCTAGTCTTAACTTTAGCATCCATTCTGGTTCATTTTTAATATGAGAAATAGTACGTACCGTTTCTTCATTTAATCCCTTACCTGTTTTATAGACACTAACATCTTTATCATGAAAACCATATTCATATTCACTCGAAAGCGAGATATCTTTTTTATTGCTCATGTTTATTTTCCTCACTTTCTTTAATCATCTCTCTCATAGCTTTCCAACCAATTGTTGCACAATTAATACGGTTGGCTTGTTTTCCAACATTTTGAAACGCTATTGCCTCTTCCAAAACATCTTCGTCATAGTCTTTTTGATCAATCATATTAAAATAGTTTTTCATAATTTCTTTTGCTTCAGATAAGGATTTCCCTTTTAAAAGTTCACTCATAATAGAGGTGGAAGCCGTAGAAATGGTACAAGCTACTCCATCAAATCGAATATCATCGATTTTTCCATCTTTAATCTTCGTTTGTACTGTAATATCATCAATACATGAATCACTTGCCATATGACGAGATAGATAATCATTAGAATCTATCAATTCCTTATTTCTAGGATAATCATAGTGATCCATAATAATTTGTCGCATTAACATTGGATCAATATTTGACATCAAATCCCTCCTCTTATTAAAAGAATATGTTGACACAATTTTCAACTGTTGCGTTTTTTAAAGCATCAATTAAAGCATCGATCTCTTCTTTTGTGTTGTATAAATAAAAACTAGCTCTACAAGTTCCTGGCGTTTTTAAAAAATCAGGTAACAACTTAGCACAATGCTGTCCTGAACGTACCGCAATTCCAAATGTATTCAAATAGCTTGCGACATCTTGGGCAAAAATCACTTTATCATGGTCCATAACATTAAAGGTAACGATTCCACTCTCTGCATTCTCATTATATATAATGATATTTCCTAATTCTTTTGCCTTAGAAATAAAATAATGTTTTAGCTCAACTTCATGAGCATGAATGATAACTTTTCCAATTTCATCCAGATAATCCATGGCTGCAGCCATACCAATTACACCTTCAATAGGTTGTGTTCCACTTTCAAATTTCAATGGTGTTTCTTTTAAAGTTAAATTGCATGCCTTATCAAAACGAGCATTACTTTCGCCACCATAAAAAATAGGTTCTAAACGATCAAGCCATTCTTTTTTTCCATAAAGCACTCCTACTCCTGTAGGTCCACACATTTTGTGAGAACTAAAAGCGTAAAAATCACAATCTAAATCTTGAACGTCAATATCTAAATGTGGTGTACTTTGTGCACCATCTACGACTAAAATAATACCTTTTTCATGACATATTTTTGCGATTTCTTTAATCGGAGTTATAAACCCTAAAACATTACTAACCATGGCAACACATACAACTTTGACTTTATCACTCAAAGCCTTTTTAAAGTTATCAATCGTAATCTTACCCTCTTCATCAAGAGGAATATAATCAATTGTGGTGCCGTTTTTCTTGCTTGCCTGCATCCAAGGCAAAACACTAGAGGCATGTTCACTTTCATCACTTAAGATAACATCACCTGGTTTTAAAATCTGTTCTGTAATCATCAAGGCAACAAGGTTTAATCCTTCACTTGTGCCTGAAGTAAAAACAATTTCTTCCTTGTATTTTGCATTTAAAAATTGTTGAGCACGTTTTCTTGCGCCTTCAAAAGCTGCATCCACTTGCGCACTCATCTCATAATCGCCACGATGCGCATTGGCTCCTAGGTATGTATAATAATTGACAACCGCATCAATAACGGATTTTGGCTTTAGGGTAGTAGCTCCATTATCAAAATAAATCAAAGGCTTGTTTGACATGGTTCTTTTTAAGATTGGAAAATCTTCACGAATTTTATTTAGATCCATACAATCCCACCTTACTTTCCATTTCTTGTCGCAATTGCACTTTTTCTTCCTCATTATCTATTAATTCAATAACAGGTAAAAAATAGCCAATACTCAAAAGTCCAACAGCTTGTTTTGTTGTTAAACCTCTTGATTGTAGATAATAAAGTTGATCTTCGTCCGGTTGACCAATTGTCAAAGCATGACTTGCCTTAACATCATTTTCATCAATCAATAAGAGTGGAATAACTTTTGTCTTATGTCCTTGGCCCAATGTTAATACACGAGTTGCCTGATGTGATTGTGCTTCTACACAGCCTTTTTTAATATTTCCATTGGCCACCATTTCGTATTGTCCTTTATCGAGTAATACAGCAAAATTTTTCATTAAACCTGTCGTATGCGCAGCATTATGTTGAACTTCCATGGAACATGTCTTTTCAATATTTTCATGGCATAATTGTCCGCTTAAAATTTCGTAGTTTGCACCCTCTTCTTGTAAATCTACAAAATGATTCCACTTTAAAGGACTATTTTGCAAATCAAGAATACCCATTTGGTTTTGAGAATCTTTTTTCATTGTGATATGAATGTTTAATATACATTCATTGATGGAATGATTTAGAATAAAAAGCTTACTATTAGAATTTTCTTCACATATAATTTTTAAATCCAATTCCGTTGTATCTTCTTCAAGAACAATCACACTTGATATAAAACTTGAATTTTCGAATGTAAGTGCAAGTTCTTGATTCTTGTGAATTTCATAGCGATTAAGCATATTTCTTTGCTCCACAAGATCCTAGAGAAATTGGTTGTTTTGTTTCCTCTTTATTTACGACTACATCATATTCTTTTTCAATCCATTCATATCCTTGTGTATCCACCTTTTCAACAAGGCTTGCATCCCCACTTACCACAATTTGTCCATTCACTAAAACATGGGCATGCGTTGGTTTTAAATATTCATAGAAACGTGCATAGTGAGATACAATTAAAAGACCTACATTTGTTTGTTCTTGGCATTGATTAATCGCATCACTTACAATACGTAAAGCATCTACATCAAGTCCTGAATCAATTTCATCAAGCATCGCAATAGATGGCTTTAGCATCATCATTTGAACAATTTCATTTCTTTTCTTTTCTCCACCGCTAAATCCATCATTTAAGAAACGGTGAGCTAAATCTTTTTTCATTTCTAATTGATCAATAGCTTTATCCATTTCTTTAATAAATTTAAATAATGATATTGGTTTTTCCAAACGTGCATTCATAGCACTTCTTAAAAAATCTGAATTGGTAACACCAGATACAACACTTGGATATTGCATTCCTAAAAACAATCCGGCCTTGCTTCTTTCATCGACTGTCATATCTAATACATTTTTACCATCAAGAGTAATACTTCCTGATGTTACTGTATATTTAGGGTTTCCCATAATGGCGGCAAGTAACGTTGATTTACCATTTCCATTTGGCCCCATCAAAGCATGTCGCTCTCCGGATTTAACCGTTAAGCTTAATCCTTTTAATATTTCTTTATTCTCCACTGATACATGAAGATCTTTAATGACTAAATCTGCCATATATAATCCCTCTTTTCACCCGATAATAATAACAAAAAACTTTTTAAATCTCAATTAATACGTCTTGTGGTTTACTTGTAAATTGCGTATAATTTAAAAGATACTTTTTAAGGAGGTTCTTATGAGCGAATTTTTTAAAAACAACTGGTTTGTTGTTTTGATTGCCGTAGTGATCATTGGATTCATCGGCTACTTCATTTATGATACAAATAAGGATAATGTTTCAGGTAAAACTGCTAATAATAAGCAAGTGATTGCTTCGATTGATGGAAGTGATATCACAGCAGATAAACTTTACAGTGAATCCTATCCATATGATGGTTCTTTGGTTTATAATTTATACCACAATGCTGTTATTGATCAATCTATTGAAACAACAAGTTCTTTAAAGAAACAAGCAAAAACTTTAGAGACAACGATTAAACAGAATGCAGAAAGTCAAAGTGACGATTATGAATCAACTATCGCGAGTGAACTAGCAAGTTATGGATATAGTTCTTATGATGACTTAAATCAATATTGTTTAATCAGTGTTAAAGAAAAGAAAATGAATCGTACGTATATTAAAAAACATTTTGATAAAGTAAGTGAAACATGGTCAACAAAAAGTCCTCGCACCGTTTCTATTATTAAAATGGAAGTGGCTGATTCTTCAAATTTAACAGATGATGAAACAACTAAGAAAGAAAATATTGAAAAAGCGTTAAAGAAAGAAAGCTTTGCGGATGTTGCCAAAGCATTCTCAGAAGATTCAAATACAGCTGACAATAAAGGCTTTGCCGGCTATATCGATTCTGATTCTGCCTCAAGTTCAAGTTCTTCAAGCACAGTTCCTGCTGATGTAGTAAGTGCTGCATTGGAATTAAACAAAGGAGAGACTTCAGATTGGATTACAGTAACAGACTCTTCTGGCACAACAAGTTTGTATCGCGTTTACGTTAACCAAACAAATTTAAACAAAATCTTCAATTCAAAAAATAGTACTGTTAAAAATCAAGCTTTATATGCTGCTTTAAATAGTGATTCGACTCTTTCTTATAAAATCTTAAAATCTTATGCTAAAAAGTTAGATATTAAATTCAATGATAAAAAGACAAAAGAAAGATTTGACACTTATGTAGAATCAACATACGGAGGTGACGAATAATGAAAAAAGCATCCGTTATTGCCTTATGTTCAGTCTTACTATTAACTGGATGTTCAGGAGCAACTGCCACAATTAGTGATAAATCCGATGCAATAATGACTATTGGAAATACAACAATCACAAAAGAAGATGAATACAAATCTTTAAAAATTTCAAATGGTTCTGACTTAACGATGGAACTTGTTAAACAAGCAATCTATAAAAAAGAAGTCAAAGTGACAAAGAAAATGAAAAAGAATGCGAAGTCCACACTTAAGTCTTATGAAGAATCTATGTCAAATTTTGAAGAACAACTAAAATCATTAGGCTATTCTTCTAAAAAACAATATATGAATAAAGTATTAATTCCTAGCTTACAGGCTGAAGCTTTGACAAAGAAATATTTCACTGCAGCAAAAAAAGATATTCAATCTACATATAAACCAAGCAAAGCTCAAATCATTCAATGTGAAAATAAGGCCAACGCAAAAAAAGCTTTAAAAGCTATCAAAAATGGCGAAGATATTTCTAATGTTGCACAACAATATATGGTAGATCAAGCCACATATTCTGGTGAAGAAACACTTGTTACTACACAATCATCTGATTTACCAACAAGATTAATCAACAAATTATATAAGGCAAAGAAAGCTGGAGTTATCGATGAAGTATTTGATAATACATCAAGTGGAACTAGCTATGCTTATGTTGCCGTATTAGTTGATAATGATTACGATAAAATTAAATCCGATGTGATTGATACTTTATCAAGTGAAGATGATATTACAGAAAGTTGTCTTATTTATTATTTAAAGAAATACAACTTTGATGTTCATGACCAAGATATTTTCGATGATTTAAAAACAAATAATCCTAATTACTTAGTAAGTCGTCCTGATTTAGCTGAAAGTGATGATGACTAAATAAAAAACCGCTTATAATTAAGCGGCTTTTTTTATTGTATTGTATTCCTCTTCTAGTTCATAACGAAAATTAAATTCTTCTACATCTTGTAACCCAATAAAATATAAACAATCAATATCATCATGATTAAATACATAACAATGATCTTGATCAATATATCCTTCAGGCCATAAGCATGCAGCATAATCATAGAAAGCATGAGTTTGAACATTCTGTTGTGCTCGACCCATAATCATTAATTTTTTTGTACCTTCCTTTAAAGTAACTACACTTCCTAATGGTAATAAATCTTTCATACACCCTCCATTCTAATAACTTACTTTTACTTTAAAACCCAGTCCTGCAATAAATCCTAACTTTGATCCAAGCTCCCATTCACGGTTTTTATGTGAATATGAAAAATTAGCCTCTGCACTACCAATAGATCCTTCTGCCGTTAAAATAACTTTTACGCCAAATACATTTAAGCAACATCTTGTCTCTCCACGAAGTGCAGCGACACCGACTCCTGCTTCAAATGTTTGTTCTTTTTTTGATAGGACCGTTTTACAATTTGCATACGCCGTACCAACACTTCCTTCAGCTCGAGCTGTCGCATATACATGCTGATTTCCTAATCTTGCACTTGTACTTGCCGTTAATAAAGATGCTGTTGCTTCCGCTCTTAAAACAACTCTAGGATCAAATTTTTTCTTCTTCCAAATACGAGCAGCTATACTCCCCTTTACTTCACCACTTAATATTTTTGCGTTTGCACCAATATGAAAATATTTAGCAGTAAAGCCTTTATATGCCTCAAGTGCCGCATATTCTGCTGATAAAGATGCATAAGAGTATCGACTCTTCTTTAAAATTTGCGATATTAAATTTAAATTGGAATATGTACTAAAGCTTAATTTACCAGGTTTAAGTAAATTGCTTTTCTTTTCTGTTTCTTCTATTAAACATGCACTCTTCTTTAAATAATTCGCAATATCCTTGATTTCTTTTCTAATCCGCTGATTTCTCTCTTTTAAAGATGCTGTATTTAAACGAATAGAACGAGCAGCTAAATTTGAAAATAAAACAGCTGCATTTTCGCATGATACACTATCCGCTTGCATCCTTACTTAACTCCGCAATTTGTATTTGAATCAATGTTTGAATCCTATTTATTTTCTGATCTACATAAGCCAACTCCTCATTTGAGACAACATTTTTAATAATTCTTCTGGCCTTGTTTAAATCTTGTGATAAGGATTCATAGTACTCAATCTTATTCATCCTTTATAAGATTTAGATAATGCCTCTTCATTATCTTGGTATAAAGAAGCCGTTTGGCTTAAGAATTTTGCAAAACGATCCAGTGTATTTAAATAAGAAATCATAGCAGGATTTAAGGATTGAAATTGTTGCATAAATGACTTGGATGCCGGTGATTGCCAAATACTTTCGACATAATACATTTTAGCTTGTATCTCTTTAAACACAGTACGAATTTCATTTTTATACGAATCGACTTGTTTTGAATACGCAAATAAATCTTCACTTGATACTGAAATTTGATTCATAATAATCTTCCTCTACTTTCATAATAAATTTTTAGCTTGTGCTACACGATCTTGTTGAAGCTGTTCATAAATATTTGCGGTTTGTTTTAAACATTTTGCATATTCTAAAATAACCTCTTGTAAATTCATTAATTCAGGTCGAAATTGTTCAAGTTGCGATTGATATTGTTGGTGATCAACACCTTTCCATACGCTTTGCATTTGTTCAATGCGATTATAAAGATTTTTGATTAAATCTCCATAATCATTCCCTTTTTGTTTTAAATACACACTTCCTTGATACACTTCATTACAATCTACAGAAATTTTCATATGTCCTCCTTATTTATCCATAGATAAAAGAGTCCGCCTGAACAATATGATTTTCACTAAATGTTCGATTTAAATTTAAAAAGTGTTTCGTTTCAATTTGATAAATAAAATGAATTTCTAAATTTGAAAATTCATTAAGAAAATCAATGATTCGATATTCACCAGATACTCGTACAATATGTTCTTTTTTTTCATAAATCGAACGAATTTTAATAAATATTTCATTCAAGCAAACCCACTCCTTCGGTTAAATCTTTAAAGTAGATTTTATGAGCACTTGTAGTCACCATTTTTCTTTTTAAGCCGTAAGCATACTCATTAAATCCATATCCAATCCATAAAATTTGGCTTTCATAGCATTCACTAATAAACGTATCCGAGTTCAATAAATGATCATCCATTTTAAATACTGAAACATCCGTAAGTTGACGAGAAAGAAACATTGCTTCTTCCTTTACAGAGTCTTGTAAATATAAAATTAGACATTTTCGAGTCGAATCAACATAAACTGGTTTATCATCCTTTTCATCAAAGCCGAGAAAGCCTGATTTTAGGTGCAAATCCACAACTCTCGTTTCCTTTGTTTTAAGCTCCTCCTTTCTTTTTTTGAGATAAAAAACTTCACAAAGCTGATTTTGAATCTTTGCCATATTCGTATATGATGGAATTTGGTATGTTGAAAAGTATTCTCTAACACCATCTTTACTTGAGAGATCACAAGCAATCTGTAAAGTTTTTCCTGTCGGTATAAAAATAGGTTCATCTAACACGTAAATCACTTTTATACTTTTATCAATTCTTGATAAATCAAAACCATTTAAACTCGTTACAATACAAATATAATCTTTCAATGAATCAAAATATCGAGCTTGTACAAAACTAAAATCTACATATTCTTCAAATTCATAAGTACCATAAATCGCAACATTTTCTTTATAGAAATAATCAATAATGCTATAAATCACTTCGTTGTTTTGAGTGTAGATAGAAGTGCACTCTTCAAAACAAATTGGTATCTGTTTTTGTTGGCAACAAACATCAATCATCCCCCATGCACTATCATCAATTTTTAAAGGAAGTAATATCCATATTCTTTTTTCATTCAAGCGTAATAATTTATCTTTTATTTCATCAATAAAACACTTCGAATCATGAAAATAAGATCTTAATTCATTATTACCAATATCCACCTCAGACCATGCCAAATGATTTAATGGTTCTCTTAGCCAAAATCCTTGAACCATAACTATATCTCTTGCGTTTAATACAAATTCACCTGCATTCTCTAATTCGTAAGCTGCTTCACTTTGTATCACTTCCTTACTATCCTGAACACTATTTACTCGAAAACAAGCTTTCCATCCAGAATTTGACCAAATTTGATCATCAACAATCCCTAATGGCTTTTGAGTACTTAGAATCAAATGAATTCCAAGTGATCTTCCAATTCGTGCGATTTCTTGAAGCTGATTCATCATTTGAGGATACTTTAATTTCAATTGTGCAAATTCATCTACAATAATCCATAAATGGGCTAATTCAAATTTTTCATTGTATTGTTCGATACTTGAACACATTGCTTTTCGAAACATTTGTTGTCTTTTCTCTAACTCATATTGAATACTGTAAAAAAATCGGTTCATACTATTTTTATCTAAATTCGTTACTAATCCAGCACAATGTGGCAAATCATATAAAGCTTGACCGAAAGCTCCACCTTTGAAATCAATTAAAATATATTGAAAGTTTTTAGGTGCGTTATACCATGCCAACATCATAATCACAAAGCTTATCCATTCACTCTTACCAGAACCAGTCATACCCGCTACTAATCCATGAGGGCCATATTCTTTGAAATCAAAATAGTTAACCTTTCGATTTTTATCCATTCCAATCGGTACACAAAACTGAACTTGTTTGTTTCTAATAGGCTTCGTTTCGATAAAATCCATATAGAAATCATGAAGACGTTCCATTTCATAATTCATAATGATTCTTCTCTTTTTTATTGATAAGAAATCTACTTTCGCAAATTCTATTTCTTGATCAATATGAAACAATGGAGTTTCTTTTCCAATATATAAAGTTAAATAAGATAAGCTAGTATCATAACCAGAATCAGTTGTAATCACTATGTCTTGTGTAGTTGGTTCTACATTATATAAAAATCGTTTATTATCCATGCATCGTTTATAGAAAAAGAAATGAGAATCCAGGAATTTACCAATCCATACAATTTTTCTTTGATCATTTGAATACCACAAATAGTTTTCAATAATTTCTAACCCATTTGATTTAAGCCAATATACTCCTTTAGATATATATTGAGG
>CAVGPK010000031.1:19922-20950 GCA_963631155.1 bacterium
TTATGAAATAAAGAAATTAAATTCTGTCTTTTTTCAATTAACATATCCTTTTTTTGATCATACCGAATTTGTTTTTCTTGAAAAGAACACCACCATTCTTTAACTTCTCCTACGTACATTTTTTCTTTTTCCATATGAAAGGATTTGATAAACTCATCCCTATAAATATTCATATCTGTTTGAAATTCTTTAAAATCTTTATTTAATATTTCTTCTTGTTCTTTCAAATACGAAATATACAAAGATTGATCCTTATTTTTTTGATTCAATTGTTCTTTATATTGATGACTTCTATTCCATAAACCATAAATCACAAAAACAAATGACATTGTCATGCTTGAGACAAAAGAAGAAATCATACTCATATGATCATTTTGATTCAACATAGATAACGCAAAGCTTGAAATAAATGAACTAGAAGCAATCATTACAGAAGGTCCGATGGCTTGAAGTAAACTTCCTCTTTTCACCTCTGCTTGCATTTGTGAAACTTCAATATCATATTTCTTAATTGTTGGTTTATCCCCTGAATAATAGCTTTGCTTCGGTATCACAATTGGTAAATTATCATGTATATCAACGTGCAAATCTTTCTTTATATAGCTTTCATAAACTAAATAGTTTTCTAGATAAATAAAGCGATGAAAGCCAATAAATATTTCATCTCCCACTTTGAGAATCTCTGCTTTCACTTTTGATGAATTCACAAATGTTCCATTTAAACTCTCTAAATCATATAGAACTCCATTTTCAATTCTTGCATGAAAAGAAGAAATTCTTGAATCTGCTATTTGAATTGTATTCTCTGTGTTTCGACCTATAGTGCATCGTTTATTCATGGGAAAAATTTGAATATATGTCGTTTTACCAAAATAAAACAACACATTATTAATTTGAATACTTTTTCCACTTTCTAGATGATAAATTTTTGAATTAAAATAAATATAGATTTTGTTTTTCTTATATTCAAATTGAAATGAGTATAATGGCTTTAAAGAATCAATAAATTGCCATTGTATACTTTCATT
>CAVGPK010000031.1:20983-21800 GCA_963631155.1 bacterium
TGAATGATATAGAGTTTTTCTACCATTTCAATCTACGAAATAGAACATAAATAAGAATGCCTAAAGCACCAACTAACATTCCAATTGTTGCGGCTGTCCAATTTTTCACTTCCGATTTCTTTAACAGCGTCTCATTTCCATTTTCATCTTTTGCCTTAACAACAATATCGTTGACTTTTGATTTTAATGAAATATCAATTGAATCGTTATTAAGTTTGTCTTTTTTTACTTTTGATAAATCTACCTCTTTTCCATTGACTTGAATAGAAACAAACGAATCTTTTGAATACGTATCGTTTTGATCTATCCATATATGGACAATATCTTTTTCTCTTAAATAATGAATTTGTGGTTTCGTTTCATCTACTATTTTCACTTTATCTTCTAGTTTTAACTCATTCGATTCATCAATACTCCAAGTTCTCTCATATTCAATACGATCTTTATTATTTTGCGTAACATTATTCGTTACTACTGTAATTGGTTGTGGCTTGAAAAGAAACTGATATTCTTTAAATTCTGTATTATTTAATTTGTCTTTGGTCGTCGTTAAAATTTTTAGCACATCCCCTTTTTTCATATTTCTAAAAATTGTTTCAAAAGATTCATTTTTTATTTCTTCATTTAAACAATATTGAATACTCATATTTGAATCTGTATCATCCACACGAAATGAATAATTCGGCACTTGTGATATTTCAAGAGGTTGAGTATATAAATTTTCGTCAATATATAAATTTGAAATTGGTGCTTTATTGTCGATTCTAACTTGTGTTTTTGCCATCGCATTTCTTCCGAATTGATCAACAATCGATGC
>CAVGPK010000032.1:0-21581 GCA_963631155.1 bacterium
GTAAAGAATTCTTTTAATAATTTGTCTTGTTTTCCCATTTATTATTATCTCCTTTAAGTTTATTAAAGATGATATATTGTAAATGTAATTCTTTAGAAAATACGAAATACGAAAACAGAAAACTGAAAAAAGCTTCTATTCTATATTGTTAAAATCGAATGATTTTGGTACATTTTTCTAAAAACAAAAGTTCTCGGTTATAGAATTGGGATTATCTTATATATGCAATGCGATAAATCCATTGATAAGATTTGCATAATTTTATCAAGCTGTAAAATAGAAGACCTATTTGCCAATAGAAGAGTTATTTTGATTGATTTTTAACCCAAAATTAGTATAATTATGGTGAAAGTAGTAATACTTTTAGATGGCGGTAAGCATCTATAAAAGTTGTAGTCGGATGAGAGACGGTAAACGCTCATGTCTATTTACATGCTCGACAACCGAGAGAAAAGTTGTAGTCGGATGAGAGACGGTAAACGCTCATGTCTAATCATTGTCGACAACCGACAGAAAAACTTGCCAGATATGCATTAAAAGGAGTAGTGATACTCCTTATTTTTTTTAGAGGTACACATGGGAACGAACTAGAATATTTTAAGACAAGGTCAAAAGGAGCGATTACGTAAGGGAGTAATTCAAGGAAGCCGATATTATAATCGCTTCTTAAAAGATAAAACATTTATCATCGTTACAGAAGATTATATGTATTGTTCAATTACTTTCAAAAAACAAGATTTCTGTCATTTTACAGGATTGTCTATATCACAAGTGTCAGAAAGCAATTTCTTTGATATTTGCGTTAATGGAACCATTGCTAATTCTAATATAAGAGACGAGCAACATTATGATTACAATACACTAAGAGTAAAAAATAATATTTTGAAGAAATTAAATAAGTTTCTACATGCTGATGCGTCAACAAATTTATTTATTTCTGGATTGGTCACAAATACATTTACTTTTTCTTGTGCTATTCGAAATGACATAGAAAATATGACAATTTGTTTTGTGGGAGAAAACAATCATGCTCGCAGTCTTCGCAAAGCAAGAAATTCTAGAAATACAGAAGCTGAAAAACAGATTATTGGAATCTTTGAGTTAAATAATAACAAATGGGACAAATGTATATATATTCGCAATAAGCAAGATATTATAGATAATATTAGTCACGATAATTTTTCTAATGAACTCAAAAAGCATTTGCACATTGATTAGTTACTTTTGTTGAGTTCTATAGTTTAAAAGTCAAATTACTCATGGCTATCGTTCTAAACATTAATGTTCTTGGTTATACACTAAAATTAAGCCAGATATACTTCTTTTTTGACTCCGTATTGTTGAAACAAAGAATCTATTGCATTTTGAATATCTGGATGTACTTCAAGAGCTCTTTTAAATTTGTAAGTACATCCTTTTTTTTATTTCGTTCTTCCTTTTATTTTGCAATAATCGCAAAGGAACTTTCGGATAAGCCAGCGTCTAATCCTTGGTTATTCAGTTGCCGAGATACAGACGCTTTTTGAATTCTAAGATGGATAAAAGACAAAATATGTATAGAAATATGATATATATTACGTAGAAGCGATTGGTTTTGCGTCTGAAAAAAAATATTTGTCACTATATTGAGCATCAGTCTAAACAGTATTGATCTAAAAAGCCAGGAGATGAGGATGATGTTGCTGTCAAAAGAATTCAAGTTACATATAGAAAACATCACTTCTCATCTTGGATATGTTGCTTACAAATTATGGAATACTATAAAATTCAATATTTTATTATTAAAAAAAAGCGAGCATTTATTTTTGTGCTTGCTTTTTTTGCATCTTACTCTAACTTGATGACATTGCTCTTCGACATCCCTATTTTGTTAGTGATAATGGATAGTTTCCAAAATCAATACCCGCCTTATCAAATTCCTTAATCAAACCATAACGAATATCCGACAACATATTAAAGCCATCCAAACTTGACTTACTTGGAATCACCATACGCAAGCCAATTCCTGTCGTAGAAAATTTGATGACCTTAACCTCTAAATCTTCTCCGCCCGGCATACCATATTTATTCATAACTTCAATCGTTAAATTTTTAAAAATATCAATAGCCAAATCAATATCCGTACCATACGCTATTTCAATCTCTAAATAATTATCCTTCTTCTCATCTTGATAAAACGCATTCTCAATCGTCGAAGAATTCAAAGATGAATTGGGAACAATCACACGATTATTCTCATACGTACGAATGACTGTATGTCGAAAATGAATACTTTCTACATACCCAATCAATTCTCCCTGATTCACCTTGATTAAATCGCCTTCAATAAAAGGTTTAAAAAGTAAAATCATCAAACCCGCACATAAATTACCAAACGTATCCTGTGCAGCCACACCTAGAATAATCGCAACAATACCACTTGAAGCCGCAATATAAGACATGATTGGCTTTGTCGCATCAAACTGACCCAAAATCACTAAAATATCTAAGAAAATTAAAAGATACTTAATTAAGCGAGCAATACTCTCCTTATTAATCGTATCTCGCTTATACAAAATATGGCGAAAGAACCGATACGTTCCATAAGAAAGAACAATTGTCGCCACTGTAACCATTAAAATCATCTTCATATATTTCCTCCCCAAATCATATTAATCCAATTAGCTTAAATCACCATTAAAATAAATTCGCTTTTGTTCCTCATTCAAATTATCAATAAACCGCTTCTTGGCAAGCACAAAATCTTCCAAATCCATCAATATATGATATACAACAGCTTGCGCCTCAAAATCAGACATCGAACTAGGAACATATTCTTTCTTCAAAGAAGCAAGTGTCTGATTCAAATGTTCCAGTTGCGCTTTAGGATCTTGTTTTTCGCGAATATACGGAATTAGATATTCCAAATAATCCGAAACCACATTTACACTATCTGGAATCCCTCTAAGCTTTCGCATTTCATAATGAAGCATATGCAAAATCTTGCACTGAAACTGACGCATCTCAAAATAGTGAATATAATAAGCCGGCAAAGAAGTAAACGTATTATCCTGATACTCAATCGCATGACCAATAAAAATCTCTAATTCATTCTCTAACGTTTCCAATTCCTTCCAAATCAAAGTCCCACGAACATCGCTATGAATATATCCTACTATTTCCTTTAGTAACCTTTGTAGCTTTTCTTCCACATACAAAATATCATTCTTAAGTTGCTTTTCATCCCCCGCATAATCATGAAATAAGTTTAAAACAAACGCAATCAAAGCCCCAATCAAAATCAAATAAAACTCATTCAAAAAGAAATGAAAGCTAAAATCCAAGCTAGTCAAATAATGAACCGCAATCATCGAATTCACACTCAACGTATTTTGTACACCACGAAACTCACAATGTGCCACCAATAAGGCAAGAATCAAACCAAACGCAATCCATTTACTAGGAAGCAAAGGAAAAAAGATAAAACATAAGGCAATCGTAAACAAAAAAGTTGTGACTCTTCTAAAAATCAGTTTCGTTGTACCCCACTTTGTCGTCAACAAAGACAAAAGGGCAATCGTACCTGCACTTGTTGGATTGTCTAATCTAAACATATACGCAAACAAGATCGCAACAGCACTACCAAAGCCAATCTTTGAAGAAAGAATCAATATTTTTTTCTGTTTCCTATTCATAATCATCTAAAAAATGATGTTTTTCATCATCATCCTTATACGCAATGATCGCCTTTAAACTCACATTCTCCACACTCTTGAAAATATTTTGCTCCACAAAAGGATTGGTCTTCTTCATCTCACGAATCAAATTCTTCACTTCTACACGCTTCGATTTAGGACGCGTCTGACACACTTCACTTGAACAAGTATCAGTAAACTTACAAGCACATTGAATAAAATATAAACCATTATATTTAGCCCAACTCTTAATATCATCCTCATGCACAAGATATAAAGGACGAATCACTTCCATCCCCTTAAAATGATTCGAATGTAATTTAGGCATCATCGTCTGAATTTGTCCCCCATAAAGCATCGACATCAAAATCGTTTCAATCACATCATCATAATGATGTCCTAAAGCAATCTTGTTGCAGCCAATTTTTTGGGCATAATAATATAAATGTCCTCTACGCATTCTTGCACAAATATAACAAGGATTCTTTTCTATATTAAATACACTATCAAAAATATCACTCTCATAAATCTCAATAGGAATGCCAAGCCTTTTTGCGTTCTGCTCTATAATTTGACGATTTTCCTTAGAATAACCAGGATCCATCACGACATATTTTAATTCAAAAGAAACACTCGAATGCGCTTGTAGTTCTTGAAAACACTTTGCCATAAGCATCGAATCTTTTCCACCCGAAATACAAACCGCAATCCTATCGCCCTCATTAACAAGCTGATACTCTTTTATTGCCTTAGTAAACTTCGACCAAATCTTCTTTCGATACGTCTTTATAATGCTGCGTTGTACTTGTTGCTGAAAATTATTTTGTTTTGATTTTTTTAGCTTATCCATCACAATTGAAACATAACCACCCACTAAGCTATATGCTTCAAATCCCTTCTGCTCTAACCTTTCTACAACTGGAATACTTAATTGTCCTCTTTGACAAACGACAACAATCTTTTTATGTACATCAAAGGCATACATATCCATTTCTTCTTGACTTAAAATCAAAGCTTGATCAATTGGATTCTTTTCAGCCTCTTCTCTATCTCTCATATCCACAAGTACATAACTGTTTTTTTCTAATTTATTTAATTCATCCACTAAAATTTCCATGGCTCTATTTTACCATGTTCTTAAAAATTCCACTATTTTTTTAGTCTAGACTATGATAGAATTATGCATGTTTCATATATATCGACAAATATGGTGTCGACGTTTCTACCCCTAGACCGTAAATTTGGGGACTATGAATCAACTTCTTTTTTTATGTTGATTCTTGTCTCGTTTCATAGCAACGAGACATTTTTATTTGAAGGAGAGAGAAAATGAAGAAAGACGTTAAACAAGGTTCAATCTATGAGTTGGACGGTGTGGTTCCTTTAAAGCAAGCATTGCCTTTAGGAATTCAACACGTATTGGCTATGTTTCTAGGAAACATCAGCCCCCTATTAATTATCGCAGGAATGCTAGGAATGAGCACAGACCTTAAACAAGCCCTTATTCAAAATGCGATGTTTATTGCCGGTGCCATTACTTTAATTCAGTTGTACCCTGTATGGAAGATTGGAGCTAAGCTTCCTATCGTTATGGGAACAAGCTCTGGATTTATCGGAACAGCCAAAGCCATGGGAGCCCTATATGGATATGGTGCCTTAATGGGTGCAAGCTTAATTGGTGGAATTTTTGAAATGGTATTAGGATACTTCATTAAACCATTAAAGAAATTATTTCCGCCCGTTGTCACAAGCCTAGTCATTATTTCAATCGGACTATCTTTACTAAGTGTAGGAATCAATTATTTTGGTGGAGGAAGTGGTGCTGAAGATTTTGGTAATCCAAAACACTTACTTGTAGGTACTTTCGTTATTATTGTGATTATCATCGCAAAACAATTCAAAGGTTTTGTCAACAACGCCTCCATCTTGATTGGAATTATTGCTGGATATATTTTAGCTATTATTCTAGGAATGGTAGACTTTACTCAAGTAGGACAAGCCAACTGGATCGCTCTACCTCAATTCATGCCTGTTAAAATGACATTTAATCTTGAAGCCATTATTGCGATGGGAATCATGTTTATTGCCACTACTGTAGAAACAGTTGGTGATGTTTCCGGTATCACAAATGGTGGACTAGATCGTGAAGCAACAACAGAAGAGCTTCAAGGTGGTGTTTTAGCGGATGGATTTGGATCGGCCGTTGCCGCTTTGTTTGGTGTACTTCCAAATACATCGTTTTCCCAAAACGTAGGTTTAGTATCTGTTACTAAAGTTGTCAATCGTTACACAATCATGACAGGTGCAATCTTCTTAATTCTTTGTGGATTCTGTCCAAAACTAAGTGCTCTATTTGCCGTTATGCCACAATCCGTTTTAGGTGGTGCTGCAGTCATCATGTTTGCGAGCATTTTAGTAAGCGGCATGCAGTCATTGATGAGAGTAGAATTCAATGAAAGAAACACTTTGATCATTGCCCTTGCGATTGGTTTAGGTGTTGGTATTGGTCAAGTTCCAGCTGTTCTTGATCAACTTCCTAGTTGGGTAGGAAACATTTTTGCCCAAAACGGAATTATCATGACTTTCGTTATCGCAACCTTCTTTAATCTTGTATTACCAGGAAAAAAAGATGAGTAAAGGTGTTAGGCATATAGCTTAACGCCTTCTTTTTATGTTATTATTCTTAAAGATGTGAGGTGGAATTTTCTATGTTAAGAATCATGAATTATGCTTGTCCAGACACGGTTGAAGAAGCTTATGAACTATTAAAGAAAAATAAAAAAAATGCCATTATTGGAGGTATGATCTGGTTGAAAATGGAAGACATACAAATTCCTACCGGTATTGTATTAGATAAGCTTGGCTTAAACCAAATCGAAGAGGATGAAAACGAATTTAAAATTGGTGCCATGGTCACACTTAGACAATTAGAAACACATTCTAAATTTAATGAAATGACATGCCATGTATTTAAGGATGCGGTTAAAAACATTGTGGGTGTTCAAATGCGAAATCTAGCCACAATTGGTGGAAGTATCTATTCTCGATTTGGTTTTAGTGATGTCATTTGTGCCTTATTATGTCTAGAATGTGATGTACAAACGAGTGCACATGGAAGAATTTCACTTGAACAATTTACTCAGCTTGGCTACGAAAAAGATATTGTCCAATATATTTATGTTAAGAAAAGAAACTACAACAGTGCCTTTTATTGTGTAAGAAAAAGTGCAACTGACATCAGTACACTCAATGTTTCATGTACAAAGTATGAAGATCATTACCGCTTTTGTATCGGCGCAAGACCTGCCTTGGCAAAAGTATTTAATTGTCCATTCAATGAAAAACCAAATGATGTACTTGTCGCAGGCAATATGCGTGCAAGTAAGGCATATCGACAAAAACTTGTGGACGGACTTGTCACAAAATGTGTTAGAAAGGTAGAGGCTTATGATTGTAAAGATTAAAGTGAATGGAAAACTAATTCAAGAAGATATTAAGCCACAAACACTATTGATTGACTGGCTAAGAGATCATCGTTTTTATAGTGTAAAACGTGGTTGTGACACAAGCAATTGCGGGCTTTGTACCGTATGGCTTGATGAAAAGCCTATTCTTTCTTGTGGCATGTTGGCTGTACGTTGTGATGGACATGAAATTACAACTTTAGAAGGGCTGCAAAAGGAAGCCGAATGTTTTGGTACATTTATGGCCAATGAAGGCGCTGAACAATGTGGCTATTGTTCTCCAGGATTCATTATGAATGTTTTATCCATGGAAAAAGATTTAAAAAATCCTAGTGATGATGAAATTTTAGAATATCTAGCCGGCAATATGTGTCGTTGTTCTGGATATATGTCTCAATTAAGAGCTATAAAAGCCTATTTAAATCGAGGTGAAGATCATGCGTAATGTTGGAAAAGGCATTCAGAAAAAAGATGCGATGTCTTTAGTGACGGGTAAGCCAGTATATACAGATGATTTAGCACCTAAGGATTGTCTTGTAGTCAAAGTTCTTCATTCGCCTCATGCGTTCGCAAAAATTAAATCCATTAATACTGCGATTGCCAAAAAAATTCCAGGTATTGAAGCCGTATTTACATATGAAGATGTGCCTAAGGCAAGATTTACTATGGCCGGTCAATCCTATCCGGAGCTCAGTCCGTATGACCGTTATATTTTAGAGGATGTTGTTCGTTATGTTGGGGATGATGTAGCCATTGTTGCGGGTGTTGATGAGGATTGTGTAGATCGTGCTTTAAAAGCTATCAAGGTAGATTATGAGGTTTTAGAACCCGTACTCGATTTCACCAAAGCCTTGGATCATCCTTCAATAATTCATCCTGAAGATGATTATAAATGTTTGATCCCTATTGGTAATGAGGTAAAAAGAAATCTTGTGGCAAGTGGAGTTACGTATGCCGGTGATGTAGATGAAGCTTTTGAAGAAAGTGAAATTATTTTAGAAAGAGACTATCATACCAAGGCTAATGCGCAAGCCATGATGGAAACAATGCGCGCCTATTCTTACATTGATACGTATGGGCGTTTAAATTGTGTCAGTTCTACACAAATTCCTTTTCATGTTCGTCGTATTTTGAGTAATGCCTTACAAATTCCTAAGTCAAAGATCAATGTGATCAAACCTAGAATTGGTGGTGGTTTTGGTGGAAAACAAACGGCGTGTGTTGAGATTTTTACAGCTTTTGTCACTTGGAAATTAAAGAAACCAAGCAAGATTGTTTATTCTCGTAAAGAAACTTTTCAATCGAGCAATTCACGACATGAAATGAAAGTGCATGTGAAATTGGGAGCTAAAAAAGATGGAACCATCATGGCCATTGATTTACATGCTCTATCCAACCAAGGTGCCTATGGTGAACATGGTCCTACAACAGTTGGTTTAACAGGACATAAATCTTTGCCTATATACAATCATGTGAAGGCCAGTAAATTTTCATATGATGTCGTTTATACAAACACAATGCGTGCAGGTGCCTTTAGAGGATATGGTGCAACGCAAGGCTTGTTCGCATTAGAATCTGCCGTCAATGAGCTGGCTGATGAATTAGGTATCGATCCGATTAAGATTCGTCAAATGAATATGGTCAGAGAAAATGAAATCTTGCCTCAATATCATGATGAATATCTAAATGCGTGTGCATTGGATCAATGTGTTGAAAGAGTCATGGAGATGACGGACTACAAAAATAAACCTTTACGACAGGATATGGGTGATTTTGTTCGTGGTATTGGTGTCAGTCTTGCGATGCAAGGAAGTGGTGTTGCCGGCGTTGATGTGGGTAGTGCTGAAATCAAACTACAAGATGATGGCTATTATATTTTGGGAATTGGTGCAACCGATATGGGTACGGGTTGCGATACAATTTTGGCTCAGATTGCGGCTGAATGTTTAGAGTGTGATGTCAATCAAGTCATCACAAATGCTCTTGATACCGACCATGCACCTTATGATTCTGGTTCTTATGCTTCAAGTACAACCTATATTACAGGTATGGCAGTCGTAAAGGCTTGTCGAAAATTACGCCAGGAAATCATAGAGGCGGTTGCGGATTATTGGCAGGTGGATCCTCAACAGATTTATTTTGATGGATCTCATATTTCTATGTTTGATGCGACAAAATCAATGACTTTAAAAGAATTGAGTGATCTTTGTTTTAACGGGGCCATTCATAAGGCTTTAATTGCGACAGATACCCACTATTCTCCTACAAGTCCTCCTCCATTTATGGCTGCCATTTGTGAGGTAGATGTAGACAAATTAACAGGTGAAATCACGGTTCATGATTATGCAGCTTGTGTCGACTGTGGAACCATTATTAATCCTACTTTAGCTAGAGTGCAAACAGAGGGCGGTATCATGCAAGGTATTGGTATGGCTTTATATGAAGATATTTCCTATTCAAATGAAGGTAAGATGCGAAATCATAATTTCTTACAATATAAAATTCCAAGCCGTCTCGATGCCAAAAATATTCGTGTAGATTTTAGAAGCAGCTATGAAGACAATGGTCCTTATGGAGCTAAATCAATTGGTGAAATCGTGATCAATACGCCGAATGCCGCCATTGCCAGTGCAGTAGCGCATGCGACAGGACATTATGTTCGTACCCTTCCTATCACAAGCGAAAAAGCATTATTGGGTGAAGATGAATAAGGTTACTTGTATTGTGTTAGCTTCCGGTTTTTCTAGACGTTTTAAATCGAATAAGCTGATTTATAATTTTAAAGGAAAGCCACTGATTGAATATACATTAGAAAAAAGCGAGCTATTTAATGAGATGATTGTGGTTACGCAATATGAAAAAGTAAAACAATTGGCTTTAAAGTACCATTGTAAAGTTGTATGGAATGATCATCCTGAATTTGGTCAGTCCAATTCAATCAAGCTTGGTGTTCAAAACTGTCAAACAGAGTATTGTTTATTGATGGTTGCGGATATGCCCTATCTAAAAAATGAAACCATTCAAAAAATGATAGATCAAAGGAAACAAGCTGATTTTGTGATTTGTGAGCATAATGGTATTTTATGTAATCCTATGCTTGTACACAAAGCATATTATTCTGAATTTCTAGCACTGACAGGTGATCGTGGAGCCAAACAGATATTAAAGAATCATACTTATATTCCCATTTCATTAAGTGATTTAGAGTATATGGATATAGACGAAAGGGGTTCGATTTGAACACCTTTTTTTAATACAATTAAAAATCGCAACGAAATCAACACGTAAATCATTAATTTCCGCAATAGAAAAAGTGATTGAACAAACTCAATCACTTCTATTTCATCTTTTGATCTTTTACCGTATTTAACATATGAAGTGCAACACTATACTCACAATAAGAACCAATAATATTATTAGCGGCAAACTTCGCATCATCCGTTGCGGTTTTAGGAGAATATGAATGTTCAAACCTTGCCAACATATGGATATCATTTCCTCCATCTCCATAAACTGCAACCTCTTCATCTTGAATGCCCAAATATTCAGCTAGCCAATGAACAGCACTACCTTTATTCACACCTTGTTTTGTGATTTCAATTAAGTTTTTATCACAAGGCGCATTAATTAAACGATCCGAATATTTTTCTAAAAATTTATACAAACGATTATATGATTTACCTGGCTGCAAATGCGAATTAATCTTACAAATATCCTTGGAAAGAATATCTTCATTACTCTGATTAAATTCCATCCTCGAGGCAAAATGTTCCATAAATAATTGAGCCACCTCTACATCCTCATCACCAGGATGTGGCATTTTTTTCATATTCTCGAAAAACATTTCTTTTGACTGCTTTGTATACGTTTTTGTTGGTGAAATAAATTCTAAATCTAAATCATCAAATGTATCCAAAATCTCTTTTAAAACATCTTTATCAATAACATTCATCTGAAGCACTTTATTGCCAGGCGCAATAATTAAAGAACCATTCATACAAATACGATAAATCTTATCTTCCAAACCATCCAGTTCAGTCATCGAGCAATCTCGACCTGTCGCAATCGTAAAATAAGCATTTTCTGACACGATCTTTTCAATCGTTAATTTAATCAATTCATCAAACTGATGATGCCTAGCCAATAAAGTTCCATCTAAATCCGACGCGAATAATTTAATCATAGCTTTCCCCTGTCAAAGAATAGGCAAGCTTCAACATATTATCAATCTTTTGAAGCCCATAATCCAACGTTTCAATTTGAGCCACAGGAATACTCACCTTCTCCTTCATTTCAGGAATTTTAAAGCGAACCTGAGGACCCACTAAAATACAATCATAATCCTGCCACTTTGATTCATAACCACCAACACCCGTTGCCTTTACAACCAAGTCTTTATTATTCTCTTTGGCCCATTTTTCCATTTTTTGAACAATTAAACCCGTAGACATACCACCAGCACACACAAATAAAATCTTCATAATCCTTCTCTCCTAAAACTCTATATTCCCAACAATATGATGCGTTTTACGATAACTAATACGACGATTTTTACGATTAAAATTATTATCCTCACCAGGAAAACACATTGGATTCTTATGTGTCTTTTGATAACCATCATAAATATCAAGTGCATCCTGATAAATATCAGGCACATTCATTGTTCCATACATCATACTTGGAATCACATAAATAGGAACTTTATTCCCATACTTTTCAATATAATCCTTAATCTGATACGACAAATGTGGGCAAGCCATAATCACATCATACTCATCATAATGCTCATGTACCTGACCAAAAGGACAAAAACCAATCTGTAAACGATCTGAATACCCTTTATCAACAAGTTCAGACTTGACCTTTCGCATTAATACACTACTTGAAAAGCCACCACCACAACATATACAAACACGAAGCATAAAACCCCCTAAGGCAACATATGTCCTGCATCCAAATATAAACGATACCAATCTTCTCTAGACAAACAAATTTTCGATCCCTCAAAAATCTCTTCCAAATGATTTACATTTGTTGATCCACTCACCATCTGAATTTTTGCAGGATGTGATAAAATCCAAGCTGCCGCAATACCAGAAGGACTTACACCATACTTTTCAGAAAGCGCATCTAACGAATCATTTAATTCAGGAAATTTTTCTCTATTCCCAATAAAACATCCTTCAAAAAATCCATATTGAAAAGGAGACCAAGCCTGCACTGTAACATCATTTAAACGACAATAATCCAAAATTGAACCATCATGATCAAAAGAGCCAGGACTTGTCATATTGACTTCAAAACCAGAAGCAATCATATTTGATTCGGTAATACTCAATTGAAGTTGGTCCACCAAAATATCTTGCTTCATATATTTTTTCAACAATTCAATCTGACTAGGTCTAAAATTCGAAACACCAAAATAACGAACTTTACCAGACTGATACAATTCATCCAACGTATTTGCCACTTCACAAGGATTCATAAAAGCATCTGGACGATGTAAAACAAGAACATCCAAATATTCCATATCCAATCTTGATAAAATACCATCAACACTTGTAAGAATATGTTCTCTAGAAAAATCATACATCTTCCCAGGAACAATTCCACACTTAGACTGAATTATTACATCTTCTCGCTTGAAACCAGTTTTCTTAAAAGCCTGTCCAAACAAGGTTTCACAAAGGCCATCCCCATAAATATCGGCATGATCAAAAAAATTGAAACCACGATCCACACAATACGTAATCAAATTCACAATCGAATCTACATCCATATTCGCAATACGCATACAACCAATCGCAACAGGGGCTACATCCATCTCACTTTTACCAAGTTTCATGATTAAACTCCCATCTTTGTTCGTAATTGATAGTAAGCACCAATCAAATTGGCATCATTTCTAAATTGACAAGCCACAATCTCTACAGGACGAACCGGAAAATAAGGTAAAAACAACTTGTTGTATTGAGCATTAATCTTTTCAATCAATAATGACTGTGCACTAATGCCACCACCAATCGCAATCTTTTCAGGATCAAAGATCACCTGTAAATTATAAAGTTGTTGAGCAATATAGAAACTAAATTCATCCAAAGCCGCAAGAACTTTTTCATTACCACTATTGGCAAGTTCAAAAATCTCTTCTCCACTCAACTTCTGATCTGTCTCTAAATATTTCTGCACCAAGTTTAAAAGTCCTGCAATCCCACTTGTGAATGCCCACATACCTTTATAATCTGCTGGATACGCATTATTGGTATACAAACAAGAAACTTCACCAGCCGAAAAACGTTTTCCATTATGAACTTTCTTATCCTTAATCAAACAACCACCAATACCCGTTCCTAAAATAATAGCAATTGAATCCTCTACATCTTGTAAAGCACCATAACCAACCTCGGCAATACCTGCACATTTGGCATCATTTCCAATCCATACAGGCACCCCATATTTTTCGCTTAACTTTTTTTCAACAGGTTCATTTTGAATATAAATCAAAGCACCACCCGTTAAAGCGATACCATTTTCAGAATCAATAACGCCCGGCATACTAATCGCAATCCCATCAATATTTTCACAAATAATTGAATCCATCACATCATACAAATCATCCACCGTATATTTGGATTTTTCAGCATCAACGGAACCATCTATAGGTGTTTTCACTTTTCCTTGCACCAACTTCTTTCGATTTTCATCCAATAATGCATACTTAATTGAACTTCCACCAATATCCATTGTAAATATCCTCATTCTTGAAGCCCCCTATCTCTAAATGATGTATCTGCCAACTTCAATATTTTAAATTCATCATTCTCATACTCTAATATTGTCACAGAACAATTACCAATAAAGCCATGCGTATTCAAATGAATTTGTACCAATTCTTCATTTAAATCCATTAAAAACCCCATAATAACACCACCATGAGCTACCACTAACACAGAATCTTGATGTTTTTGGGCAATACATTTTAATGTATCCTTAAAACGTTTTGTACTTGATGGAATCGTTTCTCCCCCAAATTCCACAAATCCACGCTCATAAATGCTCATATCTGTGAACACTTCTTCTTCCTTATCCCCTTCTAAAGAACCAAAGTTAATTTCTTTTAATCCTTTTAAAAAAGAAGTAGGAATCTTTCTTTCACCAAGGATCGCCGCTAAAGTATCCATAGCTCTTTCACTCGTTGAACTATAGCCATGCTCAAAAGGAATAGGTTGCAGCGACTTTGAGACTGCAACCGCCTGTGCCATTCCCTCCTTTGTCAATGGAGAATCACACCATCCCTGAACACGTCCTTTGGCATTAAATAAAGTTTGTCCATGACGCACTAAATAAATCTTCATTAATCCAAATCTTCCCCATTTGAAGCAATAACCTTCTTATACCAGTAGAAGCTATCCTTACGGCTACGAGAATAATCTCCTGTACCATCATCTTGTTTATCTACATAAATAAATCCATAACGTTTACGCATTTCACCCGTTCCTGCACTGACTAAGTCAATACATCCCCAAGTTGTATATGCGATTAAATCTACACCATTATCAATGGCCTTTGACATGGCTTCAATATGTTGACGATAGTAATCAATACGGAATGGATCATGAATGCTTCCATCTTCTTCCACAGTATCAAAAGCACCTAAACCATTTTCTACAATCAACAATGGTTTTTCGTAACGATCATACATCATTTCAAGATAGTATTGTAAACCTGTAGGATCTGTTGCCCATCCCCAATCTGAATATTGAAGATATTCATTACGAGCTCCTGCAGAGAAGTTTCCACTTACTGTATCTGTAATCTTATGTGTTGTCACAACTGTAGACATGTAATAAGAGAAAGAATACATATCCACAGTACCTTTTCTTAAATCTTCCAAGTCTTCTTCTGTAATATCTAAATGTACATTATGTTCATTCCATAAACGTGTTGCGAAAGTAGGATACTTACCCTTACATTGCACATCTCCACAATAGAAGATTCCCTTTTCCCAAGTATGACGATTTAATAAAACATCTTGAGGATCACAAGTCATTGGATAGAATGTGATTCCACAAATCATACAACCAATCTTATTTTCAGGATCAATTTCATGACCAATCTGAACGGCTTTAGCACTTGCGACAAATTGATAATGTAAATGCTGATAAGCATTTTGGTAATCTTCGTCATCGGCACTTTGACCAAACATCTCTAAGAACATAACTGTATTATTGATTTCATTAAATGTTAACCAATACTTAACAAGTCCTTTGAACTCTGTAAAACATGTTTTCGCAAAACGAGTATAGAACTCAATCAATTTACGATTTTTCCATCCACCATAATGTTCTTCTAAATAAAGAGGTGTATCAAAATGCCAAATGGTTACTAGAGGTTCAATATCATATTTTCTTAATTCCTTAAATACATTTTTATAGAATTCAATTCCTTTTTTGTTTGGTTCTTCTTCATCCCCTTTTGGATAAATTCTTGACCAAGAAATAGACATACGGAATGTTTTAAATCCCATCTCAGCCATAAGGGCAATATCTTCTTTATAGTGATGATAAAAATCAATACCATCATGATTTGGATATAAATAATCATCTAACACTGCATAATGTGCACCTTCTGGAATTCCTTTTGGATTTTCAGGCTCTGCATGTGGATTTCCATCCTTATCGATATATGTAACTAAACGTGGAGATTTAACACTTCCTCCCGTCTTTACATCCGTTAAAGCAGGACCTCTTCCATCCACATTCCATGCTCCTTCACATTGATTGGCAGCTGTTGCACCACCCCATAAAAAACCTTTTGGAAAACTCATTTTTATTTACCTTCTCTTTCTATATGTACATTTCCACTACTGACTCCCTTATTTGATTCATTTAATGGAAGCCATTCTAAAGCTTTATAAATAAACGTATCCCAGAACACCCAATCATGACCTCCTGGGCCTGTTTGGTATTCATGTTTAATATTTTTCTTTTCTAAATAGTTATGAAATTCTTCATTTTGTTTAAACAACATGAAATCTTCTGTACCGCAAGCCAAATATAAATCTGGAATATTTTCTTTTGGTGTCGTATCAATCAAATGATAATAATCCATGTCACTGCCTTTTAGCTTATCGATATCGCCAAAAATAGATTCATAATAATAACGATTTCCAATTGGATTTGGATCTTCATAATTAGATTCATATACACTATCTAATATCAATCCACTAGATAAAGCTACAATCGAACCAAAGGTTTCATGATATTTTAAGCCATTTCGTAATGCCCCATAACCTCCCATCGAAAGTCCTCCAATAAATGTGTTCTCTCTTTTTTTTGATAGTGGGAAAGTTCTACGTGTAAATTCAACCAATTCTTCACCAATAAATTGTCCAAAATTATCATTTGAATGTGGATTATCAACATAAAACTTATTTTCACCACTTGGCATCACGACAGCTAAATCCTTTTCATTCGCCCACGCTTCAATTCGTGTTCCATTTATCCAATCCGATGTACTGCCAAAAATGCCATGAAGCAAGTACAATGTTTTAAATTCTTTTAATGGTTTATAATTTGGATCAGTAAATACAAATTTATCTGTCGGAAGAATAACTGTGATATCTACGGTTCTCATCAATGATTTTGAAAAAAAGTTACAAGTTAAATGGGCCATATCTATACCTCATCATACGTATATAAGTGTATCTCATTTTCTTTTAAATATGCTTTTAATTCATTGCTTGTCAAAAAGTCAGCTTCTAAAGTCCTTGGAATCGTAAGACTTGAAACATTCATAATATAGTGATCTAAATAGCCTGGATGACAAACCATCATGTTGTAGCCATCCTTGGCATTTTCAACCATCTTTTTAAACGATTCAAACGGATGATAATCTGGAAACATACTGTCCATATACATATACATGGATTGTCCATTTACTTTTATAGCTTCACCAAGAGTTGGCATGATTAGTGTTTTTAAACCATGACGATTTCCAACAATTTCAATCGCTTTATTTAAATTTTCACTCATCACCGCATGCGCTTCAAAGTAAGCAGGTTCTTTCCCCACAATTTCTTTAAACCGTTTGTATTGAGCTTCTACTTCTAGAATTGCTTCCTCTAAATTCACAAAATCTTCTTTCGAGCTACGATACATCTTACTTGTTTTAAATTCACCATTTTCTTGCACTAAGCTAGGAATCTGATCAGGATCACAAATTGGCTTTCCCACACAGACATTGGTATGTTGACCTAAACAAATATCATAATCTTTCACAAGATTATAGCCATGCATCGTATCTGGCATATTCACCATAAAGCCTATATTTTTAATGACACCATTTTTTACGGTTTCATAAATTCCGTAGTTTACAGCTTTTGAAAAGCCTAAATCATCGGCTCTTACCATGATTTTTTTCAAAGAATATCACCTTCACTTTCTATAGAAAAGAAAAGCGGAACAAAAAATGTTTCCGCCCTCCACCAAAATTAATCTAAATCCTCACCTTGTGTCGCAATGACTTTTTTGTACCAATAGAAACTATCTTTCTTATAACGATTTAATGTTCCTTTTCCTTCATCATCACGATCTACATAAACAAAGCCATAACGTTTACGCATTTCGCCTGTTCCGGCACTAACTAAGTCGATGCATCCCCACATTGTGTATCCCATCAATTCTACACCATCTTTATTAATCGCATCATCCATAGATTGAATGTTTTGGCGTAAATAATCAATACGATAATCATCATGTACTGTTTTATCTTCTTCTAATGTATCGCTCCATCCAATTCCATTTTCTACAATCCAAATTGGTTTATTGTAGCGATAGTACAATGTGTTACATGCCAAACGTAAACATGCTGGATCGGTTGCCCATCCCCAAGCGTTTGTCTTTACATAAGGGTTGGTTACGCCCATTGAGAAGTTTCCTCCACCATCATCTGCTACATCTGTATGTGTAGTAACAGTGCTACTTCCATAACATGAAAAGCTTAAGAAGTCGGCAGAATAATTTTTGATTAGTTCATAATCCTCTGGACAATCTTCCAATTGAATACCTTTTCTTTCATATTCTTTTAATTTATAAGCAGGATAATATCCTCCGGTTTGAACGTCTGAATACCATAGTGTTTGTTGAGAACGCTCCAAAGCTAAGATTTGATCTGCAGGATCACAAGTATATGTATAGACTGGTCCATACGCTAACATTTGTCCAATTTTAATATCTGGATAATTTTCGTGTGTAAATTTTACCACTTTTGCGCTTGCGACAAATTGGTTGTGAGCACCTTGAGCTTTGGCTTGTTCACTAAAATCTACAAGTCCTCCAGCCATATATGGCATCATGCCCATAATGTTGATTTCATTAAATGTTAGATAATATTTAACTTTTCCAGCATAATGTTTAATAACGGTTGTCGCATATTTTTCAAAGAAATCAATACAACGACGATCTTTCCATCCACCATATTTAATCGTTAATCCGATTGGTGTTTCATAGTGAGATAATGTAACAAGAGGTTCAATGCCATATTTTTTACATTCATCAAAGACTTCATCGTAGAATTTCAATCCTTCTTCATTTGGTGTTTCATCATCTCCATTTGGGAAAATTCTAGCCCAGTTCATAGATAGACGGAATGTTTTGAATCCCATTTCTCCCATAAGGGCGATATCTTCTTTAAAGTGATGATAAAAATCTGTTGCGGTATGGCTTGGATAATATTCATCATCTAAAATGGCTGGAATACTTCCTTCTGGAATAAAACGATCATTTTTATTCATGAATGTCATTGGGCTACTTCCAGTTTCGCCTGTTGTTGGATTTTTCCAAGTAACACGACGTGCTACTGTATGAGAACCATTTGTCAAAGTATCACTTGTGTTGATTCCCTTTCCACCTTCAAGGTATCCACCTTCATATTGGTTAGCGGCAGTTGCGCCTCCCCATAAAAATTCTTTTGGAAAACTCATAATATTTCCATCCTTTCTTACTTTCTTATAAATGATTGGTCGTGATCTGAAAAATCTTGAGACACATATCTTTCAGCAACCATGTGTAAATCATATTTTTCTCGTAGTGCTGCTAAATCCTTCATCATACTTGAGGCATGATGCGCATCAATAGATGTTTGATCTTTCCAAGAATCAATCAACAACACCGTTTCTTTATCGTTTAATGGAATAAAGTAATCGTAACGTAAATTTCCAGGTTCATTACGTATTTGATTGGCAATTCCACTTGATTCCATTTCAGAAACAAACTTTAATGCGTTACCATTTGTTCCTTTATAGTAAAGATTAACAGTAATACTCATATTATTTTAAGAAACAAATCGATTTGCCTGGAGTAATCTCATTTAATAAAATATGGTCTTCACTTGGAATGTGGCCAATTAAATTTCTTTGTCCATCTACTTTCATGTCTTTTAAAACAATTTGTACTTCGCCACGATAATGAGCTAGATTGTCATTGACAATCACAATGTCACCCCGATGGTAATAGTCTTGATCACATTTTCTTTCTGGAATGCTTGTTTTTGCATAGAATGCACGTGTCCAACGTGAACGAATCATATAGTATGGCGTTTCTCCACATTGATGATAGACACTATATAAAGCTTCCTTTTCAATATCGGATACGCCTTCTTCCATTACAACTTTAAATGGTACTCTTTCAGTTAAACCTGATGGTAAAAATTCAGATAAGAAGCCAAAGCTTTCATTTTTTGGAATGTCGATATAAGCTTCATCCATCACATGTTTAATGGCTTTAAATTCTTCTTCGCTTGCGAACGCATTTCCAAATAGGATTTCGTCAACGTCACCTACACTAATCCAGTGGCGTAGTTGAAGCTCAGCTGGAATCCAGCGATGATCTTCTACTGTTGGAAGTCCATCATGTACAGGCCATGGTCCATGTGTATTTTCTTCATTACTTGAGATAAAGACAGCACTTGATATACCTAAGTCTGCAAGTTCTTTGTTGATTTTACGAATGCTTTCAAGATCACTTGCGGTATAGCGTTCTGGATAGAAGTTGTGGCATGTCGCAAAGTTTTGTGGGTTTGCCCCATTTTTTAAAGCTAGACGTACGGCATCGACCATAGCGGATGTGATTTCAATCTTAATATTGTATGGATTATTGATTAGAGTTACGTCTCTTTCATCAAAGTAAGGTAAGTCCATACGAATAATATCCACTCCCATTTCATGGAAGATTGAAATATCGCTTTCGCTGGCATCCATTTGTTTAAAGAAGTTTGTGTTACAGTCGCCTGATACTTTCATTCCATATTTATGAGCTAGATCACAGAAGTTTTTGAAATAGTCAAAGACTTCTTGTTTTGTACCAGGTACACTAAACATACTTGTAAAGATTTTTGTGAAACCATATTTAGAAGCTAGAGATAGATAGTTTTCGATTTCTTCCATCGTTTCTTGTTCTGGATAGAGAGAAACTCCTAAAATTGGTTTTTTTACGGGTTTTGTTTCGCCAAAAATTGACATATTTTTTTCCTTTCATTAAAAAGAACGACGCCAGCGACTAGGCTTGGCGCCGTAATTATTTGTATTAAGCTTGAGCTGCTTCAGCTTCTTCTTGTGCTTTGATAGCTTGTTCTTGTTTATAAAGTTGAGCGTCATAAGCCTTGAAGAATGGATACCATACGATTCCTGCTGGAATAATCATTAAGTAATCCCAGATTGCGTTTTGCCAACGTAAAGTTCCTAAGAATGCAGCAAATCCCATTGGCATTAATGTCATAATAGGAACAAATGCTGGTTTTAAGAATCCAACTTGGTAAGCCACTAATGTAACTGCCATGACAACTACGATATTCAAGATGTAAGGGATACATAAGATTGGGTTATACATGATTGGCATACCAAATGTTACTGGTTCGTTAATTCCAAACCATCCTGGTACCAAAGAAATCTTAGATACGGCTTTAATTTGTTCTGATTTAGCTTTTAAACCAAATAATACTAATGGCAATGTGTTTCCAGAACCACCGCATACACCGATGCATCCAAATAATGTTACTGGATAGAATACTAATGCATCATATCCACCTGCAGCATAGGCAGCAGCGTTTGATGTAGCAGCTTGTAACATTAAAGGTAATAATACAGACATGATAATCATAGTTCCGTGGATACCGAAGCACCATAATAATGCAGCAAATGGCATTAAGATGAACATTCCTGGAACAGATACTAATGCGTTTAATGGTGCAGATAAGATAGCCATGAATCCTGAACAGATTCCGTAAGCTCCACCTGTACATTGACTTATTACTACTTCAATAATGTATAGAGGTACTAAAGCGAATGCCAAAGGTAAGATTGCTGAGAATCCATTTACTAATGATGGAGGGCATACATCTGGCATCTTAATACGTACGTTATGATCTTGACAGAATTTTTCAACTT
>CAVGPK010000033.1:0-21522 GCA_963631155.1 bacterium
CAGAAGATATGAGTAATTTAATGACATGGACAGATAAATATACAGTTTGGATGGTAGTATTAACTGTAGTTCAAATCGTAGTATTCTGTGTAGGTCGTAAATGGAAAGATGATTCTGAAGAAGACGAAGAAGAAAATGCTTAAATAAGCGATAAATAGGCGATGTTTTGACATCGTCTATTTTATTGAAAATGTCTTTTTCGTATTGACTTTCTTTATTGTGTTCTATATAATTGTTGTTGCGACATGAGGTGAAGATCGTGAAATTTACTAGAATTGATTTCTTAAATGCAGAAAATCATGTGATTGATATCGATGAATGGATTGCGGTAGAGGAAAACGATCTGCTTCATCATACTTCAGTCAAAATGATTCCAGAAGTACATGTTACGGGTACTTTGGACTTTGACGGAAAATCTTTGGTCTCATCTGATTTAGAATTGGATGGAACAATGATTGTTTCGGATTCTATAACAGATGAAGATATTGAAGTACAATTTGATACAACGTCGCAACAAACATATTCTTTTGTTCCTGTAGAGGATGCAGAAGATCAGGAAATTATCGTGGTGAAAAAAGATACAATCGATATTAACCCAGAGATTTTCCAAGCGATATTATATGAGGCTCCAATGAGCATAACTCGTTTACCTCGTGATCAATATCCAAAGGGAGATGGGTGGCAACTTTTATCGGATCAAGATAAAGAAGAACCCAAGATTGATCCACGGTGGGAAAAATTAAAAGATTTCAAACTGGATGATGACTAGGAGGTGCAAGCATGGCAGTTCAACAGAGAAGAAATTCAAAAACACGTAAAGCAAAACGTAGAACTCATTACAAATTGGTAAAACCAACGTTGACTCGTTGTCCAAATTGTGGTGAATATAAACTTGCTCACAAGATGTGTTCTTGTGGGGAATACAACGGCAAACAAATCGTTGAAAAGTAAAAATAAGCCAGGGCAACCTGGCTTTTTTTAAGAAAAAGGAGAATTACAATGTTGGAAATTTTAAAATCCATACTCTATGGAATCGTAGAAGGAATTACGGAATGGCTTCCAATCAGTTCTACAGGACACATGATTATTTTGGAACAAATTCTACCAATGAATGTAGCTGACGATTTCTGGAATATGTTTTTGGTTGTCATACAATTAGGTGCTATTTTGGCCGTCGTTCTATTGTATTGGCATAAAATTTTCCCTTTCAAGAAGACTAGGGAAGGAAAATATGTATCTGTAAAATCAATATGGATTATGTGGTCTAAAATATTAGTTGCGACAATCCCAGCAGCTATTATTGGTCTATTGTTAGATGATTGGATTGATGAACATTTATACAATGCGTTTATTGTATCGGTCATGTTAGTGGTTGTGGGTATTGCCTTTATTAAAATTGAAGATAAAAATGAAGGTATAGTACCAACTGTGAATTCACTTGCAGAATTATCTTATAAGGATGCATTGATTATTGGCTTATTCCAAGTAATTGCGGCAGTTTTTCCAGGAACATCACGTTCTGGTGCAACTATTTTGGGAGGATTGATGATTGGCGTGAGTCGTTCAGTTGCGGCTGAATTTACATTCTTTTTAGCAATCCCAGTTATGTTTGGTGCAAGTCTATTAAAACTTTTTAAATTTGGCTTAGTATTCTCAATTTTAGAATTTTTTATTCTAATTGTAGGAATGATTGTTGCCTTTGTTGTGTCTCTATTTGTGATTCGTTTCTTAATGTCATACATTAAAAAACATGATTTCAAAGTATTTGGATATTATCGAATCGTATTAGGAATTGTGGTTTTAATCTTCTTTATTATTAGAGCACTTTTATAAGGTCAGTTTTTAAAACTGTCCTTTTTTTTATGCACGAATTAGTGTATAATAACAAGTGGGTTTTACCTACAACAATAGACGAAAGGGGAAAATAGGATGGAACTATTTATCGTTTTGTCTGGTGTCGCAGGTCTTGTCGTTGGAGCAGGAGCTATGATGGGTGCTTCAAAGGCAGGTTTAAATAAGAATCAGCAAAAAGCAGAACAAATTTTAAAAGAGGCTCAAAATGAAGCTGAGTCTCGTATAAAACAAGCCGTTCTAGACGGTAAAACACAGGCTCACGACTTAAAGGTTGAGGCTGAAAAAGAGATTAAAGAACGAAAACAAGAATCATTAGATTTAGAAAACAAGTTATTGCGTCGTGAAGATAACTTGAATTTTCGTGATGAAGCTTTAAGCCAAAAAGAAAATCAAGTCGAGCAAGAAATGCAGAAAGTTGCTGACAAACTGTCATCATTAGACGAAAAAGAAAAGAAATTACAAGAAGAAATTGACAAACAAGTAGCTGTATTAGAAGGTGTAGCCAAAATGTCTAGCCAAGATGCGAAAGCGGAATTGTTTGCGATTGTAGAAAAGAAAATGGAACATGAAACAGTTGCTTACATCAAAGATCGCGAAGATGAAGCCAAAGCAACAGCGAATGAAAAGGCACAAAACATTATTGCCTTAGCCATTGAAAGAATGTCACAACAGGAAACACAAGAAAAAACAGTAAGTGTTGTTACTCTTCCTGGTGAAGAGATGAAAGGACGTATCATCGGACGTGAAGGACGTAATATCCGTTGTTTCGAACAAGCAACAGGTGTTGAATTAAACATTGATGATACTCCAGATTTAATCACAATTACATGCTTCAATCCAATTCGAAGAGAAGTGGCACGACTTTCATTAGAACATTTAATTCGTGACGGAAGAATTCAACCAGGACGAATCGAAGAAGTTGTTAAAAAATACCAAAATGAAATCGATCAGGAAATCATGAAAGCTGGTGAAGATGCGATCTTCAAACTAGGAATCGGTAAAATTGATCGTGAAATTGTAAAATTAATTGGTACTTTAAAATACCGTTATTCTTATGGACAAAATGGATTACAACATTCTATGGAAGTTGCATATCTAGCAGGATGTATGGCGGCAGAGCTTGGTTTAAACCAACAAATTGCCAAACGTGCAGGATTGCTTCATGATATTGGTAAAGCGTTAAACATTGAACAACAAGATGGCTCCCATGTGGAACTAGGATATAAATTCTGTAAAAAACATGGTGAAAAAGAAATTGTATTAAATGCCATTCAATCTCACCATGGAGATGTTGAAGCTAAATTCCTTACTAGTCACTTAGTTATTGCGGCTGACACAATCAGTGCTGCAAGACCTGGTGCTCGTAAAGAAAGTGCACAAGCTTATATCAATCGATTGGAAAACCTTGAAAAGATTGCGAATGATTTTGAAGGCGTATCCAGTGCATTTGCGATTCAGGCAGGACGTGAAATTCGCGTTTTAGTCAACCCTGAACAGGTCGATGATTTAACTTGTATTAAACTTGCACGTGATATTCGTGATAAGATTGAATCTGAATTAACATATCCAGGTCAAATCAAAGTCAATGTCATTCGCGAAACTCGTGCACAAGAATTCGCAAAATAAATATGTCGGGTTTAAAAGCCCGACTTCAATTTTGTTTGGTTGCTTAGTTATAGTAAGCCTCACCTTACTAAACTGCCTTGAAACCCTTGGTGAATATAGTATAATTTGAGTATAAATTAAGAAGTCAAGGAGGAAAGTCAAATGGCAGTAAATATTGATAAGGATGCTTGCATCGGATGTGGTGCTTGTGTAGGAGGATGTCCAGTTGGAGCTCTTTCATTAGATGATGAAGGAAAATCAGTCTGCGACGGTGGTAGTTGCATCGATTGCGGTTCTTGTGTAGGAACTTGCCCAGTAAGCGCTATTAATCAGTAATTAAGAATTGTATAAAGTTACCAAGCGAAATGCTTGGTTCTTTTTTTTAGAGGAGAAAAAAACATGAAACAAAAACCAGGATGGGTTTTACCAAATTTAAAAGAAGCCCAAAAACGAACAAAAAATACCATTGAACGCATCGACTCTTTCAATATTCCTGAAGCTGCAAGAATGATGGGAAGAGGAAAAAAATATTTTATTTCTACTTTTGGATGTCAAGCAAATGAACGAGACAGTGAAACCATTGCCGGTATATTAGATGAACTTGGATTTGAACAAAACGATACACCAGAAAATAGCGATGTCATTATAATTAACACGTGTGCCGTACGTCAAAATGCAGAAGAAAAAGTACTAGGAGAACTTGGTAACTTTAAACGTCTCTATGTAGAAAATAAAAATCTTGTGATTGGCGTATGTGGATGTATGGCCCAAGAAGAAGGCTTAGTAAATACATTATTAGAAAAATACCCACAAGTACGATTATTATTTGGGACACATAATCTTCAAGAATTACCAAACATGCTTTATTCTTGTATCTATGAAGGACAAAGAATTGTTAAAATCTACTCTAAGGAAGGGGAAGTTTATGAAAACCTTCCAGTCCATCGCTTTGGAAAATTTAAGGCATGGGTCAACATTATGTATGGATGTGATAAATTCTGTACGTATTGTATAGTCCCTTACACACGTGGAAAACAACGTTCACGTAAGATGAGTGAAATTTTAAAGGAAGTTCAACAATTAAAAGAAGAAGGATATAAAGAAATTACCTTACTAGGCCAAAACGTAAATGCGTATGGAAAAGATATGGAAAATGAACAAGATTTTGGAACACTCTTAGAAGAGGTTGCCAAAATTGGAATTCCTCGTGTACGCTTTACAACCAGCCATCCATGGGATTTCAGTGAAAAGATGATTGATATTATTGCCAAATACGATAATATTATGCCATTTGTTCATTTACCACTTCAATCTGGAGATGATGAAATCTTAAAATTAATGGGTAGACGCTATACTCGCGAATCATATCTTGCTCTATACGATAAAATTGTTAGTACGATTCCAAATGTAGCCGTATCTACAGATATCATTGTTGGTTTTCCTAACGAAACAGAAGAACAATTCCAACATACTTTAGATGTTGTCAAATATTGTAAATATGATAATGCCTTTACCTTTATTTTCTCTGCACGACAAGGTACTCCAGCAAGTCGTATGAAAGACAATGTAGATCAAGAAACAAAGAAGAAACGTCTAGCTCTATTAAATAAAACATGGAATGATTTGGCATTAGAAAAAAATCAACCTTATGTAGGTCGTACTGTTACCGTGCTTGTTGATGGACTAAGTAAAAAGAATGAAAACGTATATTCAGGTTATACGGATACGCAAAAACTTGTAAACTTTACAGGAGAAAATATTCATCCTGGAGATTTTGTAGAAGTTGAAATCACATCTGCGAAAACATTCTCTTTAGATGGACATGCAGTATGATATAATAATAAAAAAAACAAGGAGAACATAATTAATGAAAGAAGAAATAAAGAAATCTTTGACGGAAAGAATTCGTATTTTCGCATTAGGTGGCTTAGACGAAGATGGAAAAAACCTTTTATGTGTTGAAGTGGATGATGCGATTTATGTTATTGAAGCAGGAATTAAATTTCCAGACAATAAAGAATCATTAGGTATTGAATTTATCATTCAAGATTTCACATATTTGATTGAAAATAAAGATCGTGTAGCTGCTATCTTTATTACGCATGGACATGACGATGTTATGGGGGCATTGCCTTATTTATTAAAACAAGTACTTGCTGATGTATATACAGCCCCATTGGCTGTAAAGGAAGTTCAAAAAATTCTTAAGAAAGAACATATTACAGGTGTAAAAGTACATTCTGTAAAACGTAATGATAAAAAGAGAATTGCGAAGCATAAAATTGTCTTTTTCCCAATTACACATGCCTATCCTGGAACTTTTGGTCTAGCTATACATACAGATCAAGGTTACATTGTATATTCTGGTGAATTCATTGAAGATTATGATGATCTAGAAGATGCATATCGTGGAGATTTTGCGACCTTATCTGAGATTGGAAATGAAGGCGTATTGGTTTTACTTCAAGAAAGTAAAGGGGCCGAAAGAAATGGCCATACTTCACCTAATCATCGTGTATCCCCACAACTTTCACGTGTACTAGAAACGCATGAAAACAACCGTGTTTTTGTCAGCGTATATACACAAAGTGTGTATCGAATTCAGGAAATATTAAATTGTTGTTTATCTAACAATCGAAAAATTGTTTTATATAATCAAGAATTAAGAGAATTGGTCGAACGTTTAAAAGATATAGGTTATGAAGTCGATGAAAGATATATCATTGACCCACAAAATTTTGATAACTCTATGAAAGATGTTGTTGTCATTATTTCTGGACAAGGAAAATCTTTGTTTAAAACCATCAACAATATTGCCAATAATGAAGTCGAAACCATTGCCTTTGATCAAGATGATGTGATTGTTATTGCAAGCCCAATTGTGCCTGGTGTTGAAAATGATTTTAAGAGCATGGAAAATGATATTTATAAAAAAGAAGGCGAAATCATTGTTTTAGATAAAAACGTCTTGAGTATGCATCCTAGTAAAGAAGATTTGAAAATGATGATTTTCCTAACAAAACCTAAATATTATATTCCAGTTAAGGGTGAATATCATTTGTTGTTTATGAACTCGCAAATTGCGGTTGAAATGGGATATGATCCAAGTCGTATTATTATTTTAGATAACGGTCAAGTTGCAACGTTTGAAAATAAAAAACTCATCGCATGTTCTATGGAGCTAGAACTTCATGAAACTATGATTGATGGAAAAGAAAATTGGGATATGGCCGGTGTCGTATTAAAAGATCGTGAAACCTTAAGTACAGATGGAGTTATGATTTTAGCGGTTGGAATAAATGCCAAAACGAAAAAAATCATCAATGGTCCTGATGTTCAATCGCGAGGATTAATTTATTTAAGAGATGCTGAATATATCACAAATGATGTCGCAAAAATCATGGAAGATACGATTGAAGAGGCGGTTGCCAATAAAACATATGATAACTTAGAAACACGTCAACAAATTCGTGATAAAGTAAGTAAATATTTGTTTAAACAAACCGCCAAACGACCAATGATTTTACCTGTTATTTTAGAGATTAATTTAGATAAGTAGAAAGTAGGGGTTGTATGGCAAAAGCCAAAAAGAAAACAACACGAAGGAAATCTACAAAGAAAAAAACACAAACGTCATGGGTTCATACAAACTTATTTCGTTTGTGTTTGCTTATTTGTATGATTGTGATTGGTATCATAACATTATGTAAGCTTGGTGTCGTAGGTATATTTTTAAGCCGTTTCTTCTCTTATGTTTTTGGATTGTATTCGAAAGTATTATTAGTTGCGGCCATTCTTTATTGTGCCTACAAGATATTCCATAAGGGCCAAATTGAAATTCGAAAACGCTATATTTTTGGAATTCTTTGTTTTTCGCTTGCCTTCTGTTTAAGTTTAGCTATAGTAGAAAATCAGCCACTAAATGGTAAAGAAGCCTTTGATTTACTTATGGCGAATACAAAATTTATATTTAACGGAACGCAAACAACTTTGTCTGGGATTATAGGAACATTAATTTTAGTGATATTCCAATCTTTATTTGATTACGCTGGAAGCTATGTCATGGTATTGTTGTTTATTGTTTTAGGTGTATTAATGTTTATGTATGATAAAATCGTAAATCGTGAGCCTAGACCTAAGAAAAATAAACCTATCAAACAAAAACCAGTAATCAAAGATAATAGTGAATTTGTGTTTATGGATGATGATGAGGAAGAATCAAGTTTTCAAATTATTGATGCCGATCCTATAGTAAAAAAAGAAAAAGAAAAGGCTAAAACAAAAGAAATCATTCCAGAAGAACCTAAAAAGGTGGAGCCTTTAATCATGGAAGCGCAGCCTATTGAAATTTTAGATGAAGGCGTAAAACAAGAAGAAATCAAGCCAGAACCTAAGCACATTGTTTTGGATGAAGAATCTGAATATAAATCGTATAAGCTTCCTAAGCTGACAGTTTTGGATGATATTGAAAAGAAATCAAAATCAAATGCGAATGTCACTACAGCTAAGGAAAAGGGCGAAAAGCTGATTGAAATATTGAAAGAATTTGGAGTGAACGCAACATTGGTTCAAATTCATATTGGTCCAAGTGTAACGAAGTTTGAAATTAAACCTGAACTTGGTGTTCGTGTCAGTAAGATCAGTAACCTTCAATATGATATTAAAATGGGACTTGCAGCCAAAGATATTCGTATAGAAGCGCCAATTCCTGGAAAATCTGCAGTGGGTATTGAAATTCCAAATGTTGAAAAAACAACAGTACAAATGAAGGAATTGATGCGTACAATTCCATCGAGCATGAAAGATAAGAAATTGTTATTCTGCCTAGGTAAGGATTTAATGGGAAATAGTGTATATGGCGAATTAAATCGTATGCCACACTTATTAATTGCCGGTGCTACAGGTAGTGGTAAATCCGTTTGTGTGAATTCCATTATTTCTTCCATTTTAATGCGTACAAGACCTGATGAAGTTAAGTTAGTTTTGATTGATCCTAAAAAAGTTGAATTTACACCATACAATGATGTACCACACCTATTGTCTCCAGTTATTACGGATGGAGATTTGGCGAACAAAGCCTTAAAAGTTATGGTTGAAATGATGGATCGTCGATATGATCTATTTGGAGATTTAGGAGTACGAAACATTTCAGCTTATAATGATTATGTTTTAGCTCATCCTGAAGATAAACTACATGTACTACCAAGAATTGTGATTATTATTGATGAGTTAGCGGATTTAATGTTGGTAGCTGCCAAAGAAGTGGAAGCTAGTATTCAACGTATTACACAGCTTGCCCGTGCTGCAGGAATACATTTGATTGTTGCGACGCAAAGACCAAGCGTTGATGTTATTACAGGTGTGATTAAAGCCAATATTCCAAGCCGTATTGCCTTTGCGGTATCTCAAGCAGTAGATTCAAGAACAATTTTAGATCAAGCTGGAGCTGAACGTTTACTTGGAAATGGTGATATGTTGTATTTACCAAATGGAGAAACAAGTCCAAGACGTATTCAGGGTGTGTTTATTAAAGATGATGAGGTCAATCATATTTGTGAGTATGTAAAATCTCAAGCACTTCCTAAATATGATGATGCCTTTATTCAACTGAAAGATCTTCAAAATCAAGGTGGAACTGTTAGTAATCAGACAGCCGATCCTTTATATGATGAAGTAAAACGTTTTGTGATTGGTTCTAGAAAAGCGTCTACTTCTTTAATTCAAAGAAAATTTTCGGTTGGCTATTCTAGAGCGGCACGTTTAATGGATGTATTGGAATCCAATGGGATCATTGGTCCGGCTAGAGGAAGTAAGCCTCGAGAAATTTTAGTGCAAAGTAGTACAGAAGATGGTACGGAATAGGGTATACTATTAAAAAAGAGAGGAAAAAACAATGAATATATTTTTAAAATCAGGTGGAAAACAAGAAGAATGTGTATCAAATATGGTACAGCTTGGAGATTTCTTCTATGTGAGTGGACAAACAGGTCAAGGAGAAACGATTCAAGAACAAACGATTACAGCTATTAACAAGGTGATTGATGTATTATCTAATTTTGATCTTCAATTGCATCATATCGTAAAATTTACCGTTTACTTAACGGATATCAAAGAAAAAGAAGCTTTCTTAAGTGTGTTTAAGAATTTCTTAGACGAACCGTATGCAGCATGTACAATTGTAGAAGTATCTCATTTAGATGATAATGCATCCGTATGTATTGAAGGATTAGGTGTGAATACATTACGACATGAACAACATATGCAAGAATCAAGCTGTTCTCATGATTGTTCATCTTGTGGTGGAGGATGTCATTAAGAATTGATTTGAATATAACGAAATATCGTTTTAATGATTTTCTTTATTCGCAAAGGATTTTCACATTCAAGAAGTGTTTGGTCTTTAAAATAGATCGTACACTTCTTTTTTTCATATTTTATATGGTCAATATTAGCATAATTGATCCATTTACAATCATAATCGGATCTAGAAGTGGTAGGAATATAAATTTCAACCGGATGTAAAGAAACCACAATAGGAACAAATTTTTTAACTTTCATTTGATACATAAAAGCTTCTTTTCTTCCTTGCATAGTAGATCCATGATTTAGACATTGTTCATTGATATAGCTATTTGAACTTCTTGCGCATTGGTACTCTTTTTCATCTTCCTTAATTTTACAGATGGCACTTTGTGCATATTCATAATAAAAATAGTTCATATCTTAATGGTATCGATTTTAGGTGAAAAAATCCCAAAAAAAAGGAAGTTTATTAAAAAACTTCCAATTATAACCAAGAAACTTTATTTTCGGTTCCTGTTTTTATTTTTTCAATATTATTTGAATGTCGATAAATCACTAGAATGGTCATCAACCAGCTTGCGATAATCACAAAAATATTTTCTAGATTCAGACTCAATGATAAGCTTGTGATATAGAGGCTACTTGATATGGCTGCACAAATGCTTGCCAAAGATACATATTTAAAGATCAATAGAAGAATAAAAAATGTAGCTAATGGAACAAGTAGAAAGCTTGCGTCTTGAAAAAGGAATATACTTGTTGAAAATAAAAATCCAAACATTGTACTTACGGCTTTTCCACCGTGAAAATTTGCGAATACAGGATAGCAATGTCCTACACAACAAGCAAGGCCTGTCCAAATGCCGGCTGTTTTTGATACACGTGTCGCAATCGCAATTGCCAACACAACTTTTAAAATATCAAAGGCAATAACGGATATACCTGCTTTTTTACCTAACACTCTTCCTGCATTGGTTCCACCAAGATTGCCAGAGCCATATTGTCGAATGTCTGTATGATAAAAGACTTTTCCAATAATCAATGCGAAAGGTAAAGAGCCAAGTAGATATCCGAGTAAAATACATAATATTGTTTTCATAATCCACCTCAAAAACTATTTTAACATAAAATAGGAAAAATCCTTGTATTTTTTGATATAATAATGTGGTTGGAAAGTGGGGTATATAATGCCAAAACAACAGTATGATGAAAATAGTATTGTGATATTAGAAGGCCTAGAAGCTGTACGTAAGCGTCCAGGTATGTATATTGGTTCCACAGATTCAAAGGGTCTACATCACTTGGTGTGGGAAATTGTTGATAATGCGATTGATGAAGCCTTGAATGGATATGGAAATGAAATCACAATTAGTTTAGAAAAAGATGGTAGCGTAATTGTTGAAGATCATGGGCGTGGAATGCCTGTGGGTAAACATAAATCAGGAGTCAGCACTTTACAAGTTATTTTTACAGTCCTTCATGCAGGGGGTAAATTTACAAGTCAGGGAGGCTATACAAGTGCTGGAGGTCTTCATGGTGTAGGTGCTAGTGTCGTAAATGCACTTTGTACATGGTGTAAAGTTACGGTTTATGATGGTAAAGAAGTTTGGAGCATGCGATTTGAAGATGGGGGAGAAAAAATAGGAAAACTCGAAAAAATTGGAAAAACCAATCGTACTGGAAGTACAGTTCAATTTAAACCAGATCCTACTATATTTAAATCCGTTGTATTCTCATATTCAACCATCTGTGAAAGAGCACAAGAGGATGCTTTCTTATTAAAGGGATTAAAAATGATTGTAAAAGACAATCGTAAGGAAGGTCGTAGTGTTGAATATCAATATGAGGATGGATTAAAAGCCTTTATTGATGAGGTGAATCAAGATCATACTCCAATGCATGATTCTATTAGTTTTAATGGAGAATATAATAAGATTAAAGTTGAAGGATGTTTTCAATATACCGATGAGTATCAGGAAAACATTTTCTCTTTTACCAATATGGTGCGTACAAGAGATGGTGGCTCTCATGAGACAGGGGCGAAACAAGCTTTCACAAAAGTATTTAATGAATATGCTCGAAAGAATGGTTTTCTAAAAGAAAAAGATAAAGGATTTGATGGAAATGATGTTCGTGAAGGTTTAACCTTGGTGATTAACTTAACGATTCCAGAAGATTATTTACAATTCGAAGGGCAAACTAAGGAAAAGTTAGGATCTCCAGAGGCAAAACCTGCTACAGAGGCGGTTGTGAGTGAAAATTTACGATATTTTCTAGAAGAAAATAAAGAGATTGCGAATGCGTTAGTACGTAAAATTATTAAGGCTGCACAAGCTCGAAATGCCGCAAGAAAAGCGCGTGCTGATATTCGTAATGGAAAGGGAAAAAATCGTGCTGAAAGAGTCTTGAGTGGAAAGTTAGCTTCTGCCCAAAGTAAGGATGCAAGAAGAAAAGAATTGTATCTTGTCGAGGGTGATTCTGCCGGTGGAAGTGCAAAACAGGGAAGAGATTCAAAATATCAAGCTATTCTTCCTTTACGTGGTAAAGTGCTTAATACGGAAAAGGCAAATTTAGAAGCGATTGAAAAAAATGAAGAATTAAATACGATTATTCATGCCTTAGGAGCGGGTGTTGGTGCCAATTTTACGGCAGAAGATTCAAATTACTATAAAGTCATTATTATGACCGATGCCGATGATGATGGTGCGCATATTCAAAACTTATTGTTAACTTTCTTTTATCGTTATATGCGTGACTTAATTTATCATAAGATGTTATATATTGCCTTACCGCCTTTATATCGTATTGCGAAAGGTAAAAATGAATATTACTTGTATACGGATGAAGAGTTGGAAGAGAAGAAGGCTGAGTTGAAAAATGGATATACGATTACTCGATATAAAGGTTTGGGTGAAATGAATGCCACTCAACTTTGGGATACGACGATGAATCCAGAAAGTCGAACTTTACTTTGTGTAACGATTGAAAATGCGATGATGGCTGAAAAAAGAGTAACGGAGCTTATGGGAGATAAGGCAGAGCTTCGTCGTAGTTGGATTGAAGATAATGTTGTATTTACATTAGAAGATGATTATGGTAAGGAGGTTTGTCAATGAAAGAAAAGAATGAACAACATATTTTAGAAAATTCTTTAGAAGATATCATGGCGGATCGCTTTGCCCGTTATTCAAAATATATTATTCAGGAGCGTGCTTTACCAGATGCTCGTGATGGATTAAAGCCTGTTCAAAGACGTATTTTGTATGCGATGTATGAAGATGGGAATACGTATAATAAGCCATATCATAAATCAGCTAAAACAGTCGGTAATGTGATTGGTAACTATCATCCGCATGGAGATAGTAGTGTATATGATGCGATGGTTCGTTTATCGCAAAATTGGAAAATCACAAATCCTTTAATTGATATGCAAGGGAATAATGGTTCAATTGATGATGATCCTGCAGCCGCGATGCGTTATACAGAAGCAAGACTTTCTCATATTAGCGATTTTTTGCTTCAGGATATTGATAAAGATACAGTAGAATGGGCACCTAACTTTTCCGATGAAAAAATGGAACCTACCGTACTTCCGGCTCGTTTTCCAAATTTATTAGTCAATGGGATTACAGGTATTGCGGCTGGGTATGCGACCAATATTCCACCTCATAACTTAAATGAAGTGGTAAATGCGAGTATTTATCGTATTCAACATCCAGATTGTTCTTTAGAGGAATTGATGAATTTTGTCAAAGGGCCAGACTATCCTACAGGTGGCATTGTGATGGGGATTGAAGGAATCAAACAAGCTTTTCAAACAGGTAGAGGTAAGGTTTTGATTCGCTCTAAGGTAGAGGTTGTACAAACGCGTACGATTAAACAGATTGTCGTTCATGAAATTCCTTATGAAGTTGTTAAAAGTAATTTGGTAAAGAAGATTGATGAGATTCGTTTAAATAAAAAGATTGATGGTATCTTGGATGTTCGTGATGAAAGTGATCGTACAGGATTAAGGATTGTTGTTGATATTAAAAAGGATAGTAATGATGAACAAATTCTAAATTACTTATATAAAAATACAGATTTACAAATTTCTTACAACTACAATGTGATTGCGATTGTTAATAAAGCTCCCGTTCAAATGTCTTTGGCAATGATGTTGGATGCCTTTATTAACCATCGTGAAGATGTTGTAAGACGTAGAAGTACGTTTGATTTAAAGGCCAAAAAAGAGCGTGCACATATTTTAGAAGGTTTGATTAAAGCTGTTAGCGTGATGGATGAAATTATTCATATTATTCGTAAATCCAAAGATAAAGCGCATGCGAAGAACAATTTAATTGAGCGCTTTGCCATTACAGAAAGACAAGCGGAAGCAATTGTGGTTATGCGTTTGTATCGTTTAACAAATACGGATGTGAAGGAGTTAACAGCTGAATTTGATGAATTGAAAAAAGAAATTCAAGAATTGGAATTAATACTTTCAAATGTGGATGAGCTTCATCGTGTAATGATTGAAGAACTTAAAGAGGTGAATGACCAATTTAAAACACCTCGTTTGTCTGTGATTCAAAATCAGGTTGCCGAGATTGTGATTGATGAAAAGGCTATGATTGCCAAAGAAGATTGTATGATTACTGTAACTCGTGATGGATATGTAAAGCGTGTTTCAATGCGTAGTTATAATGCTTCTGTAGATACAATGACGCAAAGAAAGGATACGGATTCTTTGATTGCGTATGGTTCTTGTAACACACTTCAAACCTTACTATTCTTCACTAATAAAGGTACATATGGTTATTTACCGATTTATCAGATTGAAGAGGCAAAATGGAAAGATTTGGGAAGTCATATTAGTAGCTATATTCGTATGGATTCAAGTGAAAAGGTGATTGGTGCCTTTGTCCTTGACTCATTTAAATCGGGTGTTCATGTCATTTCGGCTAGTAAGCATGGTATGATTAAGCGAACAGATTTAAAAGAATTTGAGGTTTCTAGAGCCAATAAAACAATGGTTTGTATGAAGATTGGTTCTATGGATGAAATGATTTCTGTCAAGCTTTCTTATGAGATGAGTGATCATGTTTTATTGATTTCTAAAGATGGATTTGGCTTAGAGTATGCGGTTGATCAGATTCCTTTGGTTTCTTGTAAGTCAAAGGGTGTGAAGGCTATGAATCTTTCAAAGGATGATTGTGTTGCGGATATAGCTTTAATTCATAATCGTGAACAACAAGCTTTCATTATGACAACTACGGGTTCTATGAAGCGTATGAAGTTAGAGGAAATCGCAAGTTTAAATCGTCCTGCCAAAGGGAATCGTATTTGTAAGTTGGTAAAATCAAATCCTAATGAAATCTATAAAGTGATGATGGTTGATTTAAATACACAAATTGAGTTTTTTACGGATGAGATTGTGAAGTTTGAGGCTAAAGAAATTAGCTTAATGAATGCGCAAAGTACATTCTCAAGTCCATATGGAAAATTAGAAAGTATGGAATGGTATGGTGTACTTGAAACAATTCAGGAAGGTCATTGGAAGATGGAAGAGGATTTTGAACAGCCAAGTTTATTTGAGGTAGGAAATGAGTAAAAAGGCAGCGAATTTCTTATGCTTATTTGTAGCTGCCATTTGGGGTGGAGGTTTTTTAGCAACGGATGCTGCTTTACATACCTTTACTCCTTTTACAGTGTTAATGATTCGTTTTGTAGGGGCAGCTTTGGTTTGTTGGTTGGTTTGTTTTATAGGAAAGATTAAGGTGAACAAAGAGGCTTTTTTAAAGGGGAGTCTTTCGGGTGTTTTATTATATCTTTCTTTTGCGTTTCAAACTTTTGGATTAGCCCTAACAAATACGGGTCAGAATGCTTTTTTGACAGCTGTCAATGTGGTGATTGTACCCTATATTGTTTGGCTAATCTTTAAAAGAAAGCCTAGTTCTAGACAGATTGGGGCAAGCATTCTTTGTATGCTAGGAATTGCTTGTTTATCGTTGTCGAATGGATCTTTTTCCTTTAGCTTAGGGGATTGTTTGTCTTTAGCTTGCGCATTCTTTTTTGCCTGTCATATTCTTTCTTTGGAATATGCGACAAGAAATTGTGATTCACTCGCTATTAATGCGATTCAAATGAGCGTAGCGGCTATATTAGCTATTCCTTTTGCGTTATGTTTAGAAACAAGGCCGGATTTTGTGAGTGCTTCTGCAATACTAAGTTGTATATATATGATTTTTATTGCGACATGGCTTGCGTTTTGGCTTCAGACCTTAGCACAAAAATATACAGATTCATCAAGCGCGAGTGTATTGCTTTGTACGGAATCTTTATTTGCGAATATTTTTGGTTTTTTGTTGCTTCATGAAGAAAAGCCTTTGATTATGGTTATCGGTGGCTTGATGATTTTTGTTTCTGTTGTCTTGACGGAATATAGTGGTGAAATAGTATTGTCAAAAAGGCAAAAAAAGAGTAGAATATCTTAGTAGATAGTGAGGTTGGCATTGATATGTGGCAAAGTATTTTATACACTTTAGTGGGTGCTATCATAGGAGGAATTATTACTTTCTATTTTACTCGCAAGAAGTTTGAAAAAGAGATTAAGGAAAATCCACCAATTAATGAAAAGATGATTCGTGCAATGTTCTTACAAATGGGACGTAAACCGAGTGAAGCACAGATTCGTCAAATCATGAAATCGGTGAACGCAAATCGTAAATAATGTTTAAAAGGTGTCGAAAGACACTTTTTTTCATGCCTTGACTTTTTATGGAAATAAAGTTAGAATTCAAACTGTTCGAATTCTAACTTTGGAGGGATTATGGAATCTTTACATTATATGATTATGGCGAATCAATTGCTTGTGCAAAAGGCTTTAATGGAAAATTTAAAAGAGTCGGGCTTAACGATTGGTCAACCAAAAATATTGGATTATTTAAAAGATCATGATGGGAGTAATCAGAAGGAGATTGCGAAAGCGTGTTTTATTGAGCCTGGTTCTTTGACAACAATTTTAAATAAGATGGAAGAAAAAAAATTAATTGTTCGAAAAATGTTACATGGTAATCGAAGAAGCTATCATGTTTTTTTGACGGAGTTAGGACTGGAAAAACAAAAGATGGTTGAGAGAGCTTTTTGTTTGATTGAAGAGCAGATGACATTGAATTTTTCAAAGGATGAATTGGATTCTTTTTATAGATTGAATAAAAAGATGTTTGAAAATTTAAAGGGTATGGAGGAAAAACTGAATGGATAAATTGAAGCGTTATTGTATTTTTTTAATTGGATTATTTATTAATGCTTTAGGTGTTAGTTTTGTAACGAAGGCAAGCTTAGGAACGTCTCCTATTTCTTCGATTCCTTATGTATTAAGTTTAGAATTTGTGCCAAGTTTGGGTACGTTTACGATTGTATTTAGTATTGTTTTGATTGTATTTCAAATTTTGATTTTGAGAAAAAACTTTAAATTAGAAAATTTATTGCAGATTCCCGTATCGATTGCGTTTGGTTATTTTATTGATATGACGATGAATATGTTAGTATGGATTCGTCCTCAAAATTATTTTTATCAAATTATTGCGTTATTAGCTGGATGTATCATTTTGGGCTTTGGTGTGTATCTTGAAGTGTTGGCGGATGTTGTCATGCTTCCGGGTGAATCTTTTGTTCGTGCTATTGTTTTGATGTTGCATACAAATTTTGGTACGACAAAAATTATTTTTGATTCATCGATGACCATTATTGCGGGTATTTTGTCATTTGTATTTTTTAAAGAATTAAATGGTGTAAGAGAAGGTACCATTGTAGCGGCTTTATTAGTTGGATTTATTGCTCGTCTATTTGGTAAACATCTTACGTTTATTAAATCGTATTTATTTGGTGAAGAGCATGAAGTAGAAAAGGCTTCAACTGTTTCAAATGGAAAGAATATCATTGTGATTGGTCGACAATATGGTTCGGGTGGTCATGATATAGGAAAAAGATTGGCTGAAGAGTTTGGCTTTGCCTTTTATGATCAGGAAATTATTGGTTTAACGGCGGGTACAACAGGTTTAAATCCGGATTTTATTGGTAAAAATGAAGAGTCTATGCAAAATAATCTTTGGTATGATTTGATGAATTCCATGTATTCTTATGGGGATGAAATGGAACAATCTCCAAAGGATAAAATTTTTGAAGCGGAGAGTAAGGTTATTAAAGAATTGGCTTCTAAAGGCAATTGCATTATTTTGGGTCGTTGTTCGGATTATGTATTAAAGGATAATCCAAATGTGTTAAAAGTCTTTTTTTCGGCACCTATTCAAAGTCGTATAAAGCGTGTTATGGATCGTTTACAGGTTAATGAAAAGGAAGCTTTGATGGATATTCATAAAGAAGAAAAGATGCGTTCGGATAATTATCATTATTATACGGGTCGTATTTGGGGTGCGGCTTCAAATTTTGATGTAACAATCAATACGGATTTAGGTTTTGATTATATTCAATCTTGTATTGTTGATGGTTTAAAAAAGAAAAGTCTCGATTAATTCGAGACTTTTGTGATATATAGAGTGCATGTAAAATCTAAATTCTTTGATTGATCAATGAGGTAGGCTTCTTGAACTTTGGCTTCCCAACTATCAATGCCTCCTACACCTATTTGTTGTTTTAAAAGGCGAAGATAGGTTGTATGGGTTTGAGGAAGTTCAGAAGTGTGTTTTGTAGGAATTAGATGCATAAAGGAATATTTGGATGCACTTACTCCCATGTTTTCAGATTTTATATTTAAACAGAGGTGGTCTTTATTTTGAATGCAGCACCACTTTGTTTCCACATGATTTCCATGTTCTTGTGGTTTTAAATAGGGAATGTAGTTTGTTTCTACATTTTCTGTATAGAAATCAGTGAGCGCATGATTTCTATCGGCGTAGGTGTCTTTTGGGCCTTTACCAAAGTAGGTAAAGGTTTTAAATTCTTCTTTTAAAGCAAGCTCTAAGCCAAATAGAGGGAGTACTTCTCGTTTTGAATTTTTATCGAGGTGCATATGTATTTGCATCTCTTTATTTTTATAAAGGGTATATGTGATTTTTAATGGTTCTTGAATGTTTTGAAGTTTATATGTATAGATCATTTGTATACAGCTTGAATTTTGAACGGTTTTAAAATCAATGCATGTTTGAAATAGGCTGGCAGAAAGCCATGAGCTGCTTGAAAAATGAGCACCTCGATCATTATCGGTTAGGGCTCTATAAAAAATAGGTTGTGGTCTATTTTTTAGAATTTGTATTCCTTGATGTTCAATGGATACAAGTCCTGAATGTGTATCAAATAAGTATTCGATATCTTCAAATTGAATGCCTATATAATCTTGTCCATGAATGATTTTCATTGGATATGTTTGTGTATTTTCTTGTTTGACTTCAAAGACTTGCTGGTCAAAAGCTTGAACGCCCCATGTATTTTTATAGTAAATTGTTTTGGTGTAGATGCCTGGTTCATTGATTTGTTTAAATTGGACAGGCATATTTACGGTTGTTCCAGGTTCAATTTGACATGAAAAAAAGCCGGATTGGATGGCTTGACCATCTTTTTTTAATTCAAAGATAAATTTGTCATTTTTTAAATTGTAGAAATTATTTTTGTTTGTGATGGTTACTGTATCGTAGTGGATTTCCATGTCAACATAGCGATAGAGTTGTTTTAGTTCTTGTGATTTTCCTGTTTCTTCTCTATTGGATAATAAAATACCATCTCCACAAAAATTAGAACTGTTTGGATAATCATCAAAGTCTTGTCCATAGTAAAGGTTTCCGTTGATTTCTAATGCTTGATCAACATAGTCCCACACAAAACCGCCTTGGTATTGTTCATATTCGTCTTCTAGTTTTGTATATTCTTCCATTCCTCCTAGGCTATTTCCCATCGCATGCATATATTCGCAAGAAATATAGGGCTTGATGGGGTGTTGATCAAGATAGTCTTTAATTTGTTGAGGGGAATTGTACATTCTAGATTCCATGTCGGAGCAGGATTCAAATTCTTTATCTTGACTGACGCCTTCATAGTGTACAAGTCGTGTTGGATCTTTTTGTTTAAAGTAGTCGTGTAACATGACAAAGTTGGATCCGGTTCCTGATTCGTTTCCCAAAGACCAAATAAGAATGGATGGATGATTTTTGTCTCTTTCATACATACTTGTGGCACGATCTATGAGAGAATCGGTCCATTCTGGTTTATTTTGAGGTAAGATGTCTCGTACACCATGTGTTTCTAGATTCATTTCATCAATGACATAGATGCCATATTGATCGCATAATTTATACCAATAGGATTGGTTTGGATAGTGGGATGTACGTATGGCATTTATATTGAGTGATTTTAAGATTTGAATATCTTTTTCCATTGTTTCATGACTTATGGCTCGTCCTTTTTTACAATCGAATTCATGACGGTTAATGCCATGGAATACGATGCGTTTTCCGTTGATTTTCATGATTCCGTATTCGAGGGTGAAGATTCTAAATCCAACTTGTTCATAGATGGTTTCGATAATTTCTTCAGTATTGTTTAAGAGGTTGATTTCAAGTTGGTAAAGGTTTGGAATTTCAGCTGACCATAGTTGAGTGTTGTCTACAGGAATACTGAAAGTATCTGTTACTTTGTTGTTGAAAAGGAGGTCACCGCTTGGATTTATAAGACTGGCCTGTAGGTGATATCCATTTTCGGCATTGACTTTGCATACACAATTGAGCGTGGATTTATTTGTGTCTAAATTAACGTCGGTAGTGATATGTATGTCTTGAATATGGATTTGTGGTTGTCTATAGATACATACGTCTCTAAAGATACCTGTAAAGCGAAACATGTCTTGGTCTTCTAGCCAGCTTGCAGAACATTTTTGAAAGACTTGTACGCATAGAACGTTATCTTTTTCTTTGATGTATTTGGAAATGTCAAAGCGACTTGGTGTAAAAGAGTCTTCACTGTAGCCAATGAATTTTCCGTTTAACCAACAATAGAAACAAGGCTCAACACCTTCAAAAGATAGGATGTAAGTGTCATCTTGAAAGTTTTTTGGCATATCGAATGTTTTTCTGTAGCTTGCCACAAAGTTTTTTTTCATGTCGACTTGTCCAGGTGCTACATTATCATGTCCATCCCATGGATAGGTTGTATCGGTATATTGTGGTTTATCGTAGCCTTGTAGTTGTATGTGTCCTGGTACTTGTATGTTATTCCAGTTTTTATCGTTAAATTCTTGAAGATAAAAATATTTAAATGTAGATTCATAGTTTTTGGCATAATGAAATTTCCAAGTTCCGTTTAGTGAAAAAAAACTTGGATTTTTATCTTTTCCAATGGTATATGTATGATCACTGTGTGCACTTAGGCGGTTGACTTGAAAGATTCTTGGATCTTGTAGCCAGTTTAAATCAGGTTTACGCATTTTAAAATCTCCTTTTGAGTGTGAGACAATTATACACTTTTTTTGGTGGATATGGTGTATAATTTTCTTAAGAATTTGGAGGTGTCTAAATGAGTCAATTGATTTCATTATGTGTTGGCTTTTTACTTGTATATTTAGGTATAAAATTAGCGTTTCGCTTTATAAAGTGGATGGGCATCTTTTGTTTAATTTATATTGTGTTAACGTGTTTTATGTAGATAAAAAGAAGGATATCCAATTATTGGATATCCTCTTTTAAAATGAATATTTAAAATTGGATAGGGATAATTGAACCTTTAAAATGTGTAGGGATTTTATCGACGAGATAAAGTCATCCTATCAAT
>CAVGPK010000034.1:0-21040 GCA_963631155.1 bacterium
ATATAGCAGTTAATATTCAAGTGGATTTGAACAAACAATTTAATATAGAAAATTTTAATTTGAATTCTACAATGAGTGTTTTTGTTGAATTTGTAAATAAATCTAATTTTTTTGATTTACAAAATTACATGTGGATTATGAAAGAACTTCAAAATTCGAATCATAAAATTTTACTTTCTTCGCTATTTAAGTATACAAAATTTCTGAAAGAGCATCCTTGTAATATGTATTTATGTTCAAATAAATCTTGTCATTCAAATAAATCAAATGTTCCAAGGTATTTGTATTGGCATGAAGAGACGATATATCCGTATAAAGTTAAATCAAATCGTTTAAAAATTATTGAAGAAGCTTATTTTGAAGATTTTGAATCATATATTCAAGATAAGTATTTACATTCTAATGAGCATCGTTTGTTTATTGAGTTAAATAAAGGAATTTTCAAAAATTATGTCATGAATAATTTTATAACCGTTTTACCTTGGAATCTTTTGTTACAGGAGCAGCTGTTTAAATATGAGAGATGTTAATCAGTTGAATATAGAAGTTGGTGAAGCTTGCCAATTAGATTGTTATTATTGCTTTTTAAAATATCGACGTAAACCTATTCGGAGTGGGGATATTAACAATTTATCGTACATACAATCAAAAAAATGGGAACATATTGTGATTACAGGAGGAGAACCTGCAATATATAGTGATAGTTTAAGTTTATTTAATAATATTCAATCGAATCAGTACGAAATTTTAACAAATGGAATCGATACACTTTGTCTTCCTGAAAAAGAAAATATTTCCTTTACGATTAGTATAGATGGGAATGCAGATATTATGGAAAAACAAAGGGGTGTTAGCTTAATACAATACGAAAATATACTTTCAAATATAAAAAAATATTCAAAGATTGGGACTACTTGTTTGAATTTTGTGATTACTAAAAATTCTTTGAATTATTTATCTTCGTTTTTTGAACAAGAAGAAATTGACTTGGATTTAAATTATTTTTTCACACCAATATGTCCTTACAAGAAGATGGACGAATTATCTCAACAAGATTTAAGTAAATTACTCAATGTTCAATACCAAATTATTGAAAAATTTGATTATCATATTCAAATTAAATCTTCCATAACGAGTAAAAAAGTGTTTACTTCGCTTTATCAAAATAAAAATACACTTCATTTTGTTCCTTACTATTTGCTAGAATATAACGTGTTTTATTATATGGGTTTTTATTTTGATTCCTATATTGATTTATTGAAAGAATATGAAAATATATCTAGTCATGTAACAGATTGGATTTTAGAAATCTATCTAAGAGGAAAAAACGATAATTTTTTATTTGACCCGTATTCTGTGATAGAAACACATATTTTTGAAATACATGAGTATTTAAAAAAGGGTAGACATGGGTTAATTTTCATGTCTACCTTTTAACTTTTCGATTTCTTCACTTGTGAGAGCTCTAAATTCACCAACTTCTAGATTGCCTAGGGTAAGGAAATCAAATTGTACACGTTTTAAATAAGTAACAGTACATCCTACATGTTCAAACATGCGTTTGACTTGATGGAATTTTCCTTCATGAATGGTTAAATATGCTTTGTTTTGATCAATAATTTCTAATTGACTTGGAGAAGCTATAAAATCTTCAAGCTGCATTGGTTTAGAAAAAAGATGAACTGCATTTTCTGGAAGTGAACCTTCAAATTCGATATAATACTTTTTATCGACATGTTTTTTAGGGGATAATAGATTATGTGTAAGTGTTCCATCATTAGAAATAAGAAGTAAACCTTCTGTATCGATATCCAAACGACCTACTGGATAGAGATCATGTCTTTGAGATTGAATCAATTCCATAACTGTAGGATAAAGACGATCTTCAGTTGCAGATACATAGCCTGCTGGTTTGTTTAATAGATAGTATTCATATTCAACATAGTTTACAAGTTCATCATCTACATAAACCACATCATTTTCTTTGACATTATAATCGGCTTTTTTAATAGTATCACCATTGATGGTAACCCAACCATTTTTAATGACTTTTTTGACATCATTTCTTGTGCCAAATCCCATATGGGAAAGATATTTATCTAATCTCATTGATAACGCCATCCTTTCGCATATTTATTTTTTAGACTTCCCTTTGAAAGTTTCGCAAAGCCTAAAGGATAATGATTTACTAGAACTAAAGTCCACCCTTTTGTGTTTGCGTCTATATCTTTTACATCTAAAGTTTCACCTTTTAGATACTTCATTACTCTAGAATCCTCAAGAGATAAGTTTAAAGTGTTTTTAAAAGTGTTTTCGTTTAAACTCATAGCTAACGCTTGACTCGGTTCAAAATGGTTATTTTTGATTTGGCCTATTAATAAGCCGGATCTTAAAACACGAAAGCCTTTATAGGCATTGAAATCTGTACTTAACCAAATTACTTTGTCTTTCTTAATTTTGAAAGTCCCTTTTTGTAACTTACATAATTTCAAAAATTCTTCAACATCTTCTGGTAGAGAATCTGAATTTAATTTTGTTTTATGGATCGAATCTGGGCTTCCTTCTTTTTCTAAAAGAGCAACAAAATGTCCTTCACCATGAATTTTATGTGGATATAAACGTACACATTCAGACATGTTGATACCACTTGCCATTCCATCTTGTTTAGGAATATTGACTAGATGTATATTTGTGTGATTGTTTAATGCATCCAAAATCACTTCTTCATTTTCATGAATGGAAAAAGTACAAGTCGAATAAACTAAGGTTCCACCAGGCCTTAGCATATGGATGGCGGCATCTAATATTTCTTTTTGAATGGGAGGATAGAATGAATCATCTTTTTGAATCCAACTCTTTATTAAGTCGGGTTCTTTTCTAAACATACCTTCACCACTACATGGGGCGTCTACTAATATTTTATCAAATGTTTCTGGATATTGATTTTTCATATTTACCAAATCTTCACTGGTTACCCAAGCATTTTGAATACCAAATAATTCGATATTTTTTAATAAGCCTTGGCATCTTGAAGAAGAAATATCATTTGAAATTAACAATCCAGTTTGGTTAAGCTTTGTCGCAAGCTTCGTACTTTTTCCTCCAGGAGCTGCACACGTATCTAAGACAATATCATTTTCTTTGATAGGTAATACTTGAGCTGGTAACATAGCACTTGGCTCTTGAAGATAGTAAAGGCCAGCATAGTAGTATGGATGTTTACTTGGTTTATCAAGATTGGCATCATAATAAAATCCGTCGTCTGTCCATGGTATAGGTGTAAGGTGAAAATCTGTGGTATTAAGAAAGTCTTCGACAGATATTTTTAAGGTATTGACTCTTAAACCGTAATATCTTTCATGATGAAAAGTTTGAATATAATCTTCATATTCATCTTTTAGAAGCTCTTTCATTTGATCCTTGAATTTTTCTGGAAGTTTTATCATAGATTAAATGCTTTCGCAAGAGCTTGTACAGCCTTGACTTTATCTTTCTTTTCGATGGTTAGAGAAATTGAAATTTCACTCGATGTGATCATGTAATAACGGATATTATTTTCACTTAAAATATTTAATACTTTAGAAGCAATACCAGAATGAGTAGAGATACCAAGTCCTACTAAAGATAGTTTAATGTATCCTAGCATTCTTTCGATTGGATAATCTTGAGGTGCATATTTTAAAATCATATTACTTTGTTCTTCGTTACAATAAAGGGTAAAGTTGGCGTTTCCTTCATCATCTAATTGTTGGGAAATTGTATCTAGGTTGATATTTAAATCGGAAATGATTTTAAATAATTTACCTAAATAGACACCGTCATTTTTTAAGTGCATAAAGCGAACAATGGCATAATCGTCTTTGACACTTAGACCAGTGATGGGCATATCTTCTAATTGTTTATTCATAATCCAAGTTCCTTTCTCAAAATCTTCTTCTAAAGCTCTGCCTAAAAATAGATTAACATTGTATTTACTTGCAAGCTCTACACTTCGTGTTTCTAATACACCAGCTCCAAGGCATGCCATCTGCATCATTTCCTCATAGGAAATGGATTTTAATTTTTTTGCCTTGGCATATAACCTAGGATCAATGGTATAGATGCCATCGACATCAGTGAAAATATGACAATCAAACCCAAGTTTTGCGGATAGAGCTACAGCGGTTGTATCAGAACCACCTCTACCTAATGTAGTGATATCCCCATATTCAGTAGCACCTTGAAAACCTGCAACAACGACAACTTTTCCATCCTTTAAATGGGATTGTAGCGTTGTCGTATCAATATCTTTGATGAGAGCATGAGAATGGTGATGGCTTGTAAGAAAGCCTGCTTGATATCCTGTTAAACTTACAGCATCCACACCTAGAGCATTGATAGCCATCGCAAGTAGGGTAATGGTTTGTTGCTCGCCAGTAGATAGCAAAGAATCCAATTCTCTTTTATTGGGTTGGTCGGCAATACTTGATGCGAGTTCAATTAAATGGTTGGTTGTTTTTCCCATGGCACTAGCGACAATGATAAGTTGATGACCTTGTTCTTTCATTTTTTTGGCATGTTGAGCAATTTGTTTAATTTGTTCAATCGTACCTACGCTGGTTCCTCCATATTTTTCGACAATATTCATGTTGTTCTCCTAAATCTTCACTTCAATATAATAGCATATTTGCAGGATGGTTAAAAAAAAGTATAATAATTTTTAAAGAAGGTTTTATTGTGAAAGATACAAAGCTAACGATGAAAGATATTGCGGATATGGCTGGAGTGGGAAAGAGTACAGTTTCTCGCTATTTTAATGGTGGCCTTGTTAAGGCGGAAACGAAAGAAAAGCTTCGTAAAATTTGTGAAGAATATAATTATAAGCCTAACCAAGCTGCAAAATTGTTGAAGGCAAAACGCACCAATACGATTGGAATTATTTCTCCTACTCTAACATCGTATACATCAAGCAAAACGATTACGGCCATGGATGATTATTTAAAAGATCGAGGGTATCGAACAATTATTATTAATACAAATCATTCTTCTTTACGTGAAAAAGAAGCTTTTGATTATTTAACCGAATTAAATGTTGATGGCATTATTATCCTGGCTACACATAATAAATACAATTATAGTGCTATGCAAAAACAATATAAAATTCCAATTTTATTTATGGGACAAGAAATTGAAAATGGACCATCGATTGTTTATGATGACTATCGCTCCGGTTATGCGGTGGGTCAATTGATTGCTGAAAACGGTCATAAAGATATTTATTTTATTGGGGTCGATGAAAGAGATGTTTCTGTAGGTGTTGTACGTAAACTTGGAGTGTATGATGCATTAAGAAAAAATGGATTAGATGCCAAGTTTATACTAGCAGACTTTGAATATGAAATATGTTTGCCGATTATTAAAAGGGTTTTAGATGAACATGTACCTTCTGCGATTATTTGTTCAACAGATAGAATGGCAAGTGCATGTTATAATGTTTTACAAGATAAAGGATTAAACATACCAAAAGATGTATCGATTATTGGTTTTGGGTCTTATCGTTATTCAAGTTTGATGAATCCACCATTAAATAGTATTCGTTTTAATAATAAAGAAGCAGGAGAACAATGTGCGCAAACGATTATTGAAATGGTCAATGGTATAAAAGTAGATTATCGACAATTAATTGGTTTTGAATTAATTGAAGGAGGAAGTATCAGAAAAGTCTGATACTTTTTTGAATAAACAAAATGGAACCGGTACCATTTTCTTATTGACAATTCCAAAATATCAGTTAATATAATAGTGGAACCGGTACCATAATGTACCAAAGGAGAAAAGATATGGCTTTAGATTACAGAAAATGTGCTGAAGAAATTTATGGATGTCTGGGCGGAAAAGACAATATTGCTTCAGTAGCTCATTGTGCAACGCGTTTACGTTTAGCAATTGTGGATTCAAGCAAGGTAAAGGATAAAGTACTTGAAGAGATTGAAGGGGTACAGGGGGTATTTACTTCAAATGGTCAATTGCAAGTGATTTTAGGAACAGGAACTGTTAATAAAGTATTTGATGAATTCTTGAATGTAACAGGACTACAAGCGGGAACCAAAGAAGATGTTAAAAATGCAGCCGCAAGTAATATGAATATCTTTAAACGTTTAATTAAATCATTAGGAGATGTGTTTGTGCCTATTTTGCCTGCCATTGTCGCATCGGGATTATTAATGGGATTGGTTGAAGCTTTAGGAAAAGCAATTCCAGGCTTTGCGGCAAGTGATTGGTATGCGTTCTTGGATATGATTGCCAATACGGCCTTTGCGTATTTGCCTGTTATTGTTGCGATTAGTGCAGCACGTGTATTTGGTGGGAATATTTTCTTAGGCGCCGTTATTGGTTTAGCGATGATCCATTCTACATTGACAAATGGGTGGTCTGCTGCAGATGGTTATAATATTTGGTATTTGTTTGGACATATTAAAATTGGTGCGTATACTTTAGGACAAATAAATGTATTAGGATATCAAGGACATGTCATACCGGTTATGATTGCTGTCTATATAATGTCTAAATTAGAAAATTGGTTACATAAACATGTACCTGAAATGTTTGATTTGTTTATTACACCATTGACAACTGTATTTGTGACATTGTTGTTGACTTTTACAATTATTGGACCTATTTTTTCAACGGCTGAAACATTGGTTTTATCAGGGGCGAGAACTTTAATTACGGTAGGATATGGTGTTGGAGCTTTTGCGATGGGTGCTTTATATCCAGTAACGGTCGTTATGGGTTTACATCATATGTATAATGTTATAGAGGCAGGTTTATTAGCTTCTAAGGAATTTGGAAACTTAAATATTTGGATGCCAATCGCATCGGCTGCAAACTTTGCACAATTTGGTGCTTGTTTAGCGGTTGGAATTAAGGCGCATCAAGCAAAGACAAAAGCGGTTGCCGTACCTTCTTCTATTTCAGCATCATTAGGCATTACAGAACCAGCTATTTTTGGTATTAATATGCGTTTTACAAAACCATTTGTATGTGCAATGATTGGTGGAGCTGTAGGAGCGATGTTTGGAAGTTTAACTGGACTTGGAGCGACTGCGTATGGTGTTACAGGTATCCCAGGATTTTTAACCATTAATAATCCTGTTGTTTACGCAATTATGTTGTTGATTTCCGGAGGAATCGCATTCGCATTAACAATGGTTGTTTGGAAGGAAGAAGAAAAAGTTATAGCACCTAGTGAGGTTGTTATTTCTTCAAAAGAAGGAAATGTTATTCAACCTGTGAATGGAAAAGTGATTAGCGCTAACGAGATTCCGGATCCGATGTTTAAAACAGAATCAATGGGACCAAGTATTGGGATTTTACCAAGTGATGGAACTGTTTTTGCACCATTTGATGGAGAAGTGAAAATGATTTTTCCTACAAATCATGCGATTGGTTTAGTCAGCAAGGATGGTGTGGAAGTCTTAATTCATATTGGTGTAGATACAGTAAATATGAATGGAGAAGGTTTTGAATCTCATGTGAGCCAAGGAGATTCTATAAAGCAAGGACAGAAATTAATTTCGTTTGATCAAAAGAAAATTGAAAAGGCTGGACATAGTGATTGTGTTATTGTTGCTATGACCAATGGCAATACATTAACGGATGTGAAGAAGGTAAAATGAGTAAATATGAATTAAAGTATCATTTAATGCCAGCTAAACTTGGCTGGCTAAATGACCCGAATGGATTATGTCAATATAACGGCATTTATCATATATTCTATCAATATTGTAAAGAAGCAGATGGAAATGGTGATAAATGTTGGGGACACTATACAACAAGTGATTTTATACACTATAAGGATGAAGGGATTGCACTTTATCCAGATACAAAATGGGATAAAAGTGGAGCTTATAGTGGATGTTGTTTAGTCAAAGAGGATGGTATGCACATTTTCTATACGGGAAATGTTAAATTAGATGGTGAGCATGATTACATTCATTCTGGACGTTTATCGAATACCCTACACGTACATTCTTTTGATGGGATACATTTTAGCAAAAAAGAGGTTGTTTTAGATAATACGCAATATCCAAAAGATCTAACATGTCATATTCGAGATCCAAAAGTATTCAAAAAGGAAGGTGAATACTATATGGTTCTTGGAGCTAGAAATAATAAAGATGAAGGTTGTGTATTAGTTTATACATCAAAAGATTTAAAATCATGGATTTATAAAGATAGAATTTCTTCGAATAAACCCTTTGGATATATGTGGGAATGTCCAGATTTAATTACAATTGATGAAGATACATTTTTGATTTGTTGTCCACAAGGAATTGAGAAACAAGGAATTCTTTATGCGAATGAGAATCAAAATGGATATTTTAAAGTGGAAGGAAATAAGGTGTTTGATTATCAAACGCTAGATTATGGATATGATTTTTATGCTCCACAAACCTTTGTGGATGAGAAAGGACGAAGAATTCTAATTGCATGGATTGGTTTACCGGATAGTGTGCCAACACATCCTACTTTAAATTATGGATGGCAACATTGTTTGTCTTTGCCTAGAGAAATTAAAAATGTAAACCATTCTTTAGTTCAATATCCAATTCAAGAAATCTTAGATTTAAAATTTAATACAAGATTATTAACAATTTCTAAAAAGAAAATGACATTTGAAAGTAAAGCGAGCCAAATTCATGTAGAATGTCAAAATAAAGAGTTCTCAATTCAATTGAATCATCTTGAATTAAATTATCATAATAAATGTTTTTCATTGATTTTTAAAGAAGATCAAACAAATCGAGAAGAAAGAAGCTTGTATGTGGATTCCATTGATGAATTGGATATTTTTCTGGATATATCTTTGATTGAAATTTTTATTAATAAGGGTGAAAAAACAATGTCTTCAAGATATTATGATGATTTTGAGAATTTAAATATTTCGAGTGATGAAATGATACAAATACAATATAGTGAAATGAAATCGTTTGAGGTGTATTATGGATAAATTATATGGAAGTTTAGAAGCAGGAGGCACAAAATTTATTTGTGCTGTTGGGAATGAAAATTTTGAGATTGTAGAAAAAGTACAATTTCCAACGACAACACCAGAAGAAACGTTGCAATCATGTATTCAATTCTTTACTAAATTTGAAAATTTGGTAGGTCTTTCGATTGGATCTTTTGGACCTATTGATATTGATTTAGATTCAAAGACATATGGTTATATCACAAATACACCTAAGCCAAATTGGGCCAATGTAGATGTAGTAGGTACACTTAAAAATGCATTAGAAATACCAATTTACTTTACTACGGATGTGAATAGTTCTGCCTATGGTGAAATGGTTGCTCGTAAAGATATAAATACTTTAGTCTACTATACAATTGGAACTGGCATTGGTGCTGGTGTTATTCAAAATGGAAAGTTTGTAGGTGGACTCGGTCATCCGGAAATGGGACATTATTATGTTTCAAAACATCCTTTAGATGTTGAACATGATTTTAAGGGGGTATGCCCATATCATGATGGGTGTCTAGAAGGTATGGCTGCAGGACCAAGCTTAGAAGCACGTATGGGAATTCGCGGTGAAAACATCGATAAAGATAGTCCGGTATGGGATGTACAAGCGTATTATATTGCACAAGCTGCCATACAAGCAACGGTAACCTTTAGACCCGATGTGATTGTGTTTGGTGGTGGTGTCATGTCGCAAGAACATATGTTAGAGCGTGTAAGAAATCAATTTGTTGCATTGTTGAATGGTTATTTACCTACGCCTAAAGTTGAAGACTATATTGTTACACCAGCCATCGCGAATAATGGTTCTGCAACATTTGGAAATTTTGTATTAGCAAAAAAGATAAGTGAAAAATAAAAAGGCCGATTGGCCTTTTTTGATTATTCAAATGAAGTTTCAATTTCTTTTGCAAGGGTACGCCCTTCTAAAACAGCACTACCAATTGTTTTTGGTCCTGTATAGGCATCCCCTAGAATATAAACATTTTCTAGAGTAGAAGCATGCGTTTTAGTTGTATTTAAGTTATCATCAAGTACTGTAAAATCTACTTTTTGACCAATGGCCATCGCAACCAAATCACAATCAATCGTATAAAGAGAATCTGCTTTTTCATGACAACTTGCTCTGCCAGACTCATCCATTTCTCCTAGTTCCATTTCGGCTACTTGCACACCAATAACATGGCCGGATTCATCTTTTAGAATGTCTTTGATGTTGTTTAAAAATTTAATTTTAACGCCTTCTTTTTCGCATGCTTTTATTTCAGCAGGGCTAGCAGGCATTTCTTTGAGGGAACGACGATACACAATTGTAACATCATCAAAGATTCGAACAAGAGATCGAGCACAATCCATGGCAACGTTACCACCACCCCAAACAACGGCTTTATGATATTGTTTATATTCTTCTTGTTTTTGTCGGATGTTTAAATCATAAAGTAAAGTTAAACCGGCAACAACGCCATTACCTGTTTTAAAACCAAATGTATTTTCAATTTGGGCTCCAATCGCAACAACAACACGATCATAATTCTTTTGAAGTTCTTTGAATTTCTCTTTGTCAATGAATGTATTAAAGTGGAAATTGACACCCTTTTCAACTAAACCATTATATGCTTTTTCTAAGAAAACTTTAGGCATACGGTAGTTTGGAATTCCTGTATAAATGGCACCACCAATTTCAGCTTCTTTGTCAAAAATATCAATTGTATAATCATTTTCCGATTTCATTAATTCTTGAGCCAATGTATAACCTGCAGGACCAGCACCAATAATCGCAATTTTTCTAGTCATAATATTCCTCCATAAATACGTAGCTTTATTGTATCATATTCGAAATTGACGTAGAATACATTCATGAAGAAAATTAGATTATCCAATGTTTTAGAAGAGAAAAAAGAATTTGAAGATGAAGAAACAATTTATGATAGCGATTTTAAAGATATTGTGGTTTCTTCTATATATAGAAATATTAAAATCGATGGATGTAGGTTTAGAAGTTGTAAGTTTAAAAATCTTGATTTAGAGCAAATCGAATGGATTGATGTAGTGTTTGATCATTGTGAATTTGATCATGTCTGTCTATCTGGCTCTACACTATGTAGAGTTCATTTTATTGGTTGTCGAGTGAGTGGTCTTGAAATGACGAATGCACTCATTCAAGATGTGTTGTTTCAAAGTACAAAAGGGAATTATTGTAATTTTTCAGGATCCAAATTAAAAGACTGTGCTTTCACACAATCCGATTTTAGTTTTTCTTCTTTTGTGCATTGCGACTGGATGCATTCTAGCTTTGATTATTGTAACTTAGATGATAGCGAATGGCTTAACACACCGTTAAAAGGAATCGATTTTTCTACAAGCTCCATTTCTAATATTTTAGTTTCCAACGATTTATTAAAAGGAGTTATTGTCAATGAAAGGCAAGCTTTAGAATTTGTTCGTATTCTTGGTATTGTCATCAAGGGCGATTTTTAAACGTTTTGGCATAGCTTCAATCAATAATTTCACAAAAGTAGGAATATCTAAAGGCATATTGTTTTTGACCCAGTCTTTTGTCATCTCAATAGAGCCATGACAATACATTTGAAGTAAGAAATCTGTTTCATCATCAAGTTTCATTTTTTCTTTATAGAAATGATAGATGCAGCGATAATCATAGTTCGTCAAAGAATTATAGTCATCTTCTTTAAAAGCTTCTTTAAAGAATGTACTTTCGCCTTTAATGAAAGTGAATTTTTTTATAAGTGCTTCAGACAAAGTTGTTGTATCTGCCATCTCTTTAAACGATTTTAAACATAGTTTTTCAAAGTACCAATTGACAAGGTCTTCCTTATCTTTGAAATTACGATAAAAAGTCTGTCGCGTTTTATTGGCTTGTTGAGTGATTTGTGTAACCGTTATCTTATCGAGTGTTTCATGATTTAATAATTGTAAAAGCGCTTTCGCAAATGTTAATTTTGTATCATCCATACACTTATTATACTTTAAACATATAAATATTGAAAAGTTTGACTTTACAGTTTTACTAGCTTAAAATTATAAATAAGTAGTAAAAGGGAGTTGATTGTATGCAGTTAGGCGAGTCAATGGAAGATTATTTAGAAGCGATTTTAGTATTATCCAAATGCTTGGATCATGTTCGAAGTGTAGATGTTGCAAGTTATTTAGGATTTTCGAAGCCAAGTGTGTCGCATGCAGTTAAACTTATGGCAGAACAAGGCTTGATTCATTTGGATGTGAGTAAATTTATTACTTTAACAGATGAAGGAATGAAAGTGGCTGAAGAAACGTATTCTAGACATTGTTTCTTTTCAGAAATGCTCCAAAATATTGGAGTTCCAAAAAATATTGCGCAAGAAGATGCATGCCGAATTGAGCACGTGGTTTCTCAAGAAACATTTGATGCGATTCGGAAATATTATCAAGAAAATAAAAAATAGCTATGGATATAATCTATAGCTTTTTGTTTGAAAGGAGAGTTATATGCGTCCAGAAATATTAGCACCTGTAGGAAGTAAAGAATCTTTAGAAGCAGCACTAGCTGCCGGATGTGATGCGATTTATTTTGGCTTGCCGAGTTTTGGGGCTCGTGCATATGCGAATAATTTTGATTTAGAAACCACAAAAGAAGTGATTGAACGTTGTCATTTGATGAATGTAAAAGTATATATCACAATGAATATTGTTCTGTATGAAAATGAAATTGAACAAGCGTATCAATTAGCGAAACAAGTTCATTCTATGGGAGTGGATGCTTTAATTATTCAAGATTTAGGTTTGATTCATCTTTTACATCATCGTCTGCCCAATCTTACACTACATGCCTCTACACAACTTTCAATCAATCATCCTTATCAGATTGAACAACTTCAAAAGCTTGGCGTAAAACGTGTTGTTTTAGCTAGGGAATGTACAAAAGAACAAATTCAAGCATGTGTGGATAGCGGTATGGAAGTAGAAGTTTTTGTACATGGAGCTGAATGTATATGTGTTTCTGGACAATGTTACTTTTCAAGTATCTATTATGGACGTAGTGGAAATCGTGGAATGTGTGCACAGCCTTGCAGAATGAAATATCGAATGCTGGAAGATGGAAAACAAGTAGATACAAATGGTGAATATTTAATAAGTCCTAAAGATTTATCTTTGATTCAAAATGCACATGTGCTAGAAGATATAGGGGTTTGTTCTTTAAAAATTGAAGGAAGAATGAAATCGGCGGCCTATGTATACGAAAGTGTTTCTGTTTTGAAGAAAGTTTTAGGTGGAAAAGAATACACAAATTTAGATCAAAGAAATTTAAAAGTTACTTTTAATCGAGAATATACAAAAGGTCATATGTATAAGGAAAATGGATATGATTTTATTAATACCAAAACAAGCAATCATCAAGGAATTGAAATTGGTAAAGTCGTGGATGTAAAGAAAAATCATATTTTTATACAAACAAAAGAAGACTTGTATCAAAATGATGGTTTGCGATTTGAAAAGGGAAAGTATAGTGATGGCTGTCGTATTAATTTTATGTATGATCAGAAACATCGCTTGGTTTCTTATCAATCTGGAAATAGTATTGTTGAAATTGAAGGTCCTTATGGAGTGAAGAAAAATAGTATTGTTAGAAAAACCTTAGATTCAAAACTTGAAAATGAAATCAATCGTTTAATTCATGATTGTCACCGACAAATTCCTATTCGAGCAAAAGTAGTTTGTCAAGGGATTGGTGAACCCATGTCCATGACATTATATAAGGATGATATCACAGTTAGTGTATATACAGATATCGTAAGTCAAAAAGCACAAAATCGCTCTAGTGATGAAGAGGTATTGCATAAACAATTCTCAAAGACAAAGGATAGTTTTGCGTATTTTGAAAAAATTGATTATCAACTCGCTTCCTCTATTTATTTTCCTATTTCAACATTAAATAAGTTAAGAAGAGATGGTTTGGAAAAATTCAAGCTTGCGTATTTAAATTCTGAAAAGATTGTAGAAGTTGATTATGATTATCAGCCTAAAAAAACAGAAACAAAATTTGATTTGATAGAAATTCAATCTTTTGATCAAAAAATAAATGATCATGGTGTATATGTGAGTGAAATGATTTGTAATGATCAGATTGAAAAAAAGTCAAATATTTTTGGTGTTGATGGAATCGTAAATGCTCACTTGGGAAAAGGCAAGATTGTTGATTCATTAAATGTGACAAATTCTTATGCGGTTGCTGCATTGCTTGAGATGGGATATGAAGCTTGTGTGTTGAGTGATGAATGTGATTTGTATCAAATTAAAATGTTAATGAATTCATTCCATTCTCGTTATGGCTTTGATGCGCCAGTGATTCGTACACTGTACCAAAAAAGAAGGTTGATGACGATGAATTTTTGCCCTATAAATACACAATTAAAGGATGGCAAAAGGAAGAATTGTGGATTGTGTCATCAACATAAATATGAGTTAGAGGGGATGGATGGCATTCGTATATTTTGCTTGGGAGATAAGGATTGTCGTATGCGACTATTTGATGTGCATGAAACAAATGAGATTGATAAAAAATTTGAATATGAGAAGATGGGAATTAAACATTTTCGACTTGTTTTCACAAATGAAAATCATGACGAGTTTGAAAAGGTTTACAACTCTTATTTTGTTTGATTTTAAAAGGCTTGCGTGCTATTATTTTAATAGCTTAAGGCTTAGAGGAGGATATTTTAATTATGCCTATTATTGTTGATGTATATGCTCGTGAAGTTCTTGATTCACGTGGAAATCCAACTGTTGAAGTTGAAGTAACTACTGAATCAGGTGCTTATGGACGTGCAATGGTACCAAGTGGAGCTTCTACAGGTGTTCGTGAAGCTTTAGAATTACGTGATGGAGACAAAACACGTTACTTAGGAAAAGGTACAACAAAAGCTGTTGACAATGTAAACAATGTCATTGCTCCAAAAGTAATTGGTATGGATTGCCGTGATCAAGTATTAATTGACAAAACAATGTTAGAATTGGATGGAGACCCATTCAAGAAAAACTTAGGTGCAAACGCTACTTTAGGTGTTTCAATGGCTTGTGCATTAGCTGCAGCTGATTTCTACGGAGAACCATTATACAAATATTTTGGTGGATTCAACGGAAAAACATTGCCAGTTCCAATGTGTAATGTTATCAATGGTGGATCACATGCTGACTCTACTGTAGATTTCCAAGAATTCATGATTATGCCAGTTGGTGCTAAGAGTGAAAAAGAAGCTGTTCGTATGGCTGCTGAAACATTCCATGCTTTAAAATCTGTATTAAAGAAAAAAGGATACAACACAAATGTTGGTGATGAAGGTGGATTTGCTCCTAGCTGTAAAGATGGAAACGAAGAACCTCTTGAATTATTAGTAGAAGCTATGGAAGCTGCTGGATATGTTCCAGGAAAAGACATGAAGATCGCAATGGACGTTGCTGCTAGTGAATTCCATAACACTGAAACTGGATTATATGAATTATCTAAATCAGGACAAGGAACTAAGACTAGTGATGAAATGATCGATATGTATGAAGAATGGATCAAAAAATATCCTATCATCTCAATTGAAGATGGTTTAGGAGAAAGTGACTGGGATGGTTGGAAAAAATTAACTGACCGTTTAGGTGACAAAGTACAATTAGTTGGTGATGATTTATTCGTTACAAACCCTTCAATTCTTTATGAAGGAATCGAAAAAGGTATTGCGAATGCAATCTTAATCAAAGTTAACCAAATTGGTACATTAACAGAAACATTCGATGCTATTGAAATGGCTAAGAAACATGGTTATACTTGCATCGTATCACACCGTTCAGGTGAAACAGAAGATACTACAATCGCAGATATCGCTGTTGGATTAAATGCAGGACAAATCAAAACTGGTTCATTAAGCCGTACAGATCGTATCGCAAAATACAACCGTTTAATGCGTATTGAAGATGAATTAAATCAACGTGGAGAAGCTAAAGTTGCTGAATATCTTGGAGACAAGACATTCTATAACTTACCAGCTGTTGAATTCGAAAAGTAGTATTCACTAAGAACTAAGCTAGAGACCTCATTTGAGGTCTTTTTTTATTGGGCTAGGAAGAGTAAAATAAAAAAAACAAGAAATATAAAACGAGGATGGATTATGGATGAACGATTATTAAAACAACTAGCTTTTTCTTTAGAAATTGACAAAGAAAAGAATATATTTCGACAAACTCATCTTTCTGGACATGGAAGAAGAGAGAATGATGCAGAACATGCATGGCATATGGCAATTATGGCCTATTTACTTAGAGAATATTCGAATGAAAAAGTAGATATTGCCAAAGTGATGCTGATGTGTCTTATTCATGATATTGTGGAAATCGATGCAGGCGACACATATGCGTATGATGCTGAAGGTCTTGCTACGCAAAAAGATAGAGAAGACAAGGCAAAAGAAAGGATTTATTCTTTACTTCCTTCTGATCAAAAAAAAGAGATGATTGCGTTATTTGATGAATTTGAAGAGTATCAAACTCCAGAAGCAAAATTTGCTCATGCGATGGATAATTTACAACCCCTTATTTTGAATAACAGTAATAATGGTGGGGATTGGAAAGAGCATAGCGTAACCTCTCAAACCATCTACAAACGTCAAATTCAGACTAAACTTGGCTCTGAAATATTATATGAAGTTACAGATCAGATTATTCAAGATAATATACGCAAAGGAAATCTTGATGAATAGGAAGAAAGGAAGATGGTATGGTTAAAGCAATTATATGTGATTTAGATGGATCTTTGATGCCACCTAGCTCAGGACTTTACGTGAGTGAAGACGTAAAAAATCTATTGATAGAAGTACAAAAAAAAGGAATATTAGTCTTGTTAAATTCAGCTCGAATCTTTCAAGGAGTCTACCCTCTTGCCAATCAAATTCGAATGGATACATTTGGTGGATATGTGATAAGCAGCAATGGAGCACATATCTATAATATGAAAACGCATCAAGTTTGTTTTGAGTATGATATATCTTGTGAAGATGTAAAAAAGATTGTAGATTATGGAATGAAACAAAATGTGGGGATTGGTTTTAGTCAACCCAATTATTTTGTCGCAAACAAATTAACAGATGGTTTTGAATTGGATCGACACAATTGTAGATTGGATTATCTTTTAGCTCATGATTTAAATATATATTTAAAAGCGAATGTAAGTAAATGCTGCATTTCAGATACAGAAGAAAGAATGAATCAAAAATTTGAATTGTACAAGTCAGATATAGAAGAAATGTGTGATGTGAAAGTTATACATAGTACATCGACAATGGTAGATATCATTTCGTCTAAATGTGATAAGTATAATTCAGTAAATCGATTATTAAATGAGATTGGAGTCGATTGGAAAGATGTCAGTGGTATTGGAGATGGAGAAAGTGATGTGTCAGTTTTAAAGCATTGTGGATATGCAGTGACTTTAGAAAATGGATGTGAAGCCTGTAAAAAAGTGGCAGATACAATTGTTCCGTCTTGTTTCGAGGATGGATGTAAAGAATGGTTAAAGGAGATTATATGCGAGTTGTAGATATGCATTGTGATACAGTTTTAGAATTGTTGTCGCACAAAGAAAAAAGTTTATATTCAAATGATTTATCGATAGATTTGGAAAAATTAAAAAAAGGAAATTACTTGCTTCAAAATTTTGCTCTTTTTACGGATCAAGAAGCTTTAGAGATTACTGAACAACAAACAATGCGTTTATATGATACGTATTGTACGCAAATGGAAAAATATGGTGATTTTATTCGTCCAGTTTACACGTATAGTGACATTGAAAAAAATGATCAAGAAGGAAAGTTATCTTCTTTATTAACGTTGGAAGATGGTGGTGTTTGTTTTAATGATTTGGCTATGCTTAGAAATTATTATCGCATGGGAGTAAGGATGATTGCTCTTACTTGGAATTACCCAAACGGAATAGGATATCCGAATTTATCAATGAAGGATATGGAAGGAAATAAACCGAATTATCATCGTAATGTGGATACAGAAAATGGATTAACAGAATTTGGTATTTCCTATGTTCAAGAAATGGAACGATTAGGAATGATTGTCGATGTATCTCATTTAAATGATGCAGGTTTCTATGACGTATTAAAATATACCACTAAACCTTTTGTGGCTTCGCATTCGAACGCTCGTAGCGTTTGTCAAGTAGCACGTAATATGAGTGATGACATGATTTTAAAACTTGCTGCTCGTGGTGGAGTTATGGGACTGAATTTTTGTGGAAGTTTTTTAAGTGATCGTGCTGATCATAAAAGTTGTGTAGAAGATATGGTAAAACATATTCTGTATGTTAAAGATTTAGCCGGTATTGATGTAATAGGATTGGGAACAGATTTTGATGGTATTTCTTGCCCTCTTGAAATTGAAGATGCTTCCATGATGCACTTATTAGAAGAAGCTTTATATGAGGCAAGATTGACAATAGAAGAAGTAGAAAAGATTTTTTATAAGAATGTTCTAAGAGTGTATAAGGAAGTATTAAAATAGATGGAGTTATTAAAATTATTAGGCATATTGATTGTGATTATTGGATTTCTTTTAAAAATGGATTCAATTTTAATTGTCATGGCCTCAGCTGTAGTAACGGGTCTTGTTTCAGGGATGGATCCAATTACTCTTTTGAGTGTATTGGGATCGAGCTTTATTTCGAATCGAAGTATGTGTGTGTTTGTTTTGATTATGTTAGTGACTGGCACTTTAGAAAGAAATGGCCTCAAACAGGCGGCGGCTCAATTTATGTCAAAGTTCAAAAATGCGACAGCAGGTATGGTGATTGGGATTTATGGAGTCTTTCGTATGATTTTCGCGGCTTTTAATGTGAATTTTGGAGGCGTTGCTGGATTTGTTCGTCCTATTGTTATGCCTATGGCAATCGCAGCGGCAAAAAGAAAAAATGAAAATATAAGCGATGACTATATCGACAATTTAAAAGGAATGGCTAGTGGTATGGAAAATGTGGCATGGTTTTTTGGACAAGTCTTGTTTGTGGGAACACCGGGAATGTTACTTGTGCAAAGTACATTGTCCGATTTAGGATATGATGTAACATTGAAAGATTTGATGATGGTTCAAATTCCTGTTGCCTTAATAGCGTTAGTTGTTTCGATTCTTTATTATTGTATAAAGGATTGGAGGATGGTGAAATGAGTCCACTTCAATTTTATATGTCAAGCTCTGTTTCTTTTTCGGATAAATGTTTAGAGGTCATGTATTTTATCATTGGATTTATTTCAGTTTATGTGGCATTTAAAAATTTGTTGGATAAAGAAAATGATCATAATATAGGTACATTTCTATTTTGGTTTGTATTTGGAATTTTATTTGCGCTTGGCAAATGGCTTCCTTCCTTTGTGGATGGTATTCTTTTGTTTGTGTTGGTGCTTCCTCCTATTTTTCATAAGGTATCTGTGGGGAAATCTATAATTCCTACAATGAAAGAGATGGAGCATAATTTTAAAAAAATAGGTTTAAAAATTTTTATTCCAGCTTTTAGTATTGGGGCTTTTGCGTTAATCGCCGCTTTTTGTACGGATATATCTCCTTTAGTAGGAATGAGTGTAGGAGTGTTTGTGGCGATTTTTATTTTGATGTTGTTTTCAAAAGAAAATAAGCCTAAGGTTTTTTTGAATGATTGTAGAAGAATGGTTGATATTGTGGGACCAATTAGTATGCTTCCTATGTTGCTTGCGGCATTAGGATCACTTTTTACCGCTGCAGGGGTTGGTGATGTGTTATCTAATTTAGTGTCTTATATCATTCCAGAGGGCAATGTTATGATGGGCGTTGTAATTTATGCATTCGCTATGGTTTTCTTTACAATGATTATGGGAAGTGCGTTTGGGGCTATTACTGTGATTACGGTTGGGATAGGAGCTCCTTTTGTGTTGAAGTATGGATTAGATCCAGTGGTGATTGGTTCATTGGCCTTAACGTGTGGCTATTGCGGTACGTTATGTACGCCAATGGGGGCCAATTATAATTTGGTTCCTGTTGCGGTATTGGAGATGAAAGATCAATATGGAGTAATAAAAAATCAAATTTTGATTGCGATTGTGATGTTAGTCGTACAAATTGCATTTATGCTTGTGGAGGGATAAGATGAGAAAAGTATTAATTACAGGTTTTGAGCCTTTTGGAGGAGAAAAAATAAACCCTGCTTATGAAGCAGTAAAATTATTGCCTGATGAAATTATGGGCGCACAAATTATTAAGTTGGAAATTCCAACTGTGTTTCAAAAGGGACCGGATGCGGTATATAAGGCCATTCAAAAGTATCAACCAGATTATGTATTGTGTATAGGACAGGCGGGTGGAAGAAGCCAATTAACACCTGAGTGGGTAGGAATTAATTTTAGAAATGCAAGAATTGCAGATAATGAAGGAAATCAACCGGTTCAAACACAGATAGTAGAAGAAGGCCCTACTGCTTATTTTACGATGCTTCCTGTATTTTGTATGGTTGAAAAAATGAAGGAAAATGGAATTCCAGCAAGCGTAAGTTATAGTGCAGGAACATATGTATGTAATGATGTGATGTATTCGCTTCTTCATTATTGTCATACAGAATTTAAAAATACTAAAGGTGGTTTTATGCATGTTCCGTATTCGACAGAACAAACTGTGAATCACCCATCAGGAACACCTGGGATGAATTTGAAAGATATTGCGAGAGGAATTGAAGTATCTATTGAAGTTATGTTAGAAAATGATCATGATATTCAGGTGGTTTCAGGAGAAATACAGTAATATAAAAAAGGGCGAGCAATAAGCTCGCAAAGGAATATGAAATTTGAAATAAACAGATAAATAATTAGGAAAGGGTTATATGTATTGGGTTGGTTGTCTGTTTATTTCTGTTTATATATTAATTTCAAAAGTTTAAATTAAGCTTAAAAAAAATGCTGAAGTGAAAAAGTAAATTCCACTTTAAAACGTAAAAAAATAAAGTGGATTTTACTTCTTCAGAATGAATGATTT
>CAVGPK010000035.1:0-20063 GCA_963631155.1 bacterium
AATTCAAGTACTAGTGCTTTTTTTATTTAGTTATACAAAATCTGCAAAGTTAAGGGTATAAATTAGGGTAGAAGTTGACGATGTCAATTTGACATGTTCTTTTTATTTGTTTACAATTAAACTGTTTACAAGTGAACTAAACGGAGGGGCTATGTTTACAATTGAAGATGTATTGCGAATATCGAATCGAATTCGAGAATACTATGGAAAACAATTAAAAAATAAAATACCAAATTATTCTTTTTCACCAAATGAAATATCCATTCTAATCTTGTTGTCGAATAATCCTACGATTATGACAAGTACTCAGCTTAGAATTGTACTCGGTGTATCGAAAGGATTGGTTTCTAGAAGTGTGGATTCTTTGTTGAAAAAAGAACTCATTGAAATCTATCCGGATCCAACGGATAAACGGGTTTTATGTATTATATTGTCCGAAAAGTCAGATGTGGTATTAGATCAAATTCGAACGGAAGTAAAGAAAATCAATAAGAAATTATTTTCCAATATTTCAAAGGAAGAGTTTGAACAAATGATGGCTGTGTTAGAAAAAATGAATCAAGTAATTGAGGAGGTAGAAATTAATGAAACTTAATACGAGTAAGGAAGTTGATTTAGGGCATGAAAAAGTAGGAAGACTATTATTTATGTTGGCACTTCCTGCCATTTTAAGTCAAATTGTGAATTTACTATATAACGTGGTTGATCGTATGTACATTGGACATATTGCAGAGGTAGGAGCAACCGCATTAACTGGTGTTGGTGTTTGTTTGCCTATTATTGTAATCGTATCTGCCTTTGCGTCTTTGGTGGGTATGGGAGGAGCTCCTAGAGCCAGTATTTATATGGGAAAACAAGAAAATGGAGTGGCAGAAAAGATTATGGGAAATTGTTTTGTAGCACTCATTTTCATTTCTTTACTTTTAACTTGTATTTTATTGGTATTTCAAACACCACTATTACGATTGTTTCAAGCCAGTGATCAAACAATCGTATATGCTTCACAATATTTAGGAATATATGCCTTAGGAACGATATTTGTTCAAATGACATTGGGAATGAATGCATTTATTTCATGCCAAGGCTTTTCAAAAGTAAGCATGATGACAGTATTAATTGGAGCTGTACTCAATATTATTTTGGATCCAATCTTCATCTTTGTTCTTGGTATGGGAGTAAAAGGAGCAGCCTTCGCAACGATTCTTTCTCAAGCCATAAGTGCTATATGGGTTATTCATTTTTTAAGAGGGAATCAAACTGTTTTGAAATTAAAAAAAGAGAATTTTAAAATTGATGCAGCCTTATTGTTTCCTAGTCTTGCCCTAGGTATTGCACCTTTTGTGATGCAGTCGACAGAAAGTTTGATTTCTCTATGTTTTAATATGCAGCTTTCAAAATTTGGTGGAGATGTTGCGATTGGAACCATGACAATATTAAGCAGTACAATGCAATTTGCGCTAATGCCATTATCCGGATTAACGCAAGGAGGACAACCGATTATTAGCTATAATTTTGGCGCCAAACAAGCAGATCGAGTAAAACAAGGTTTTAAACTGCAAACAATATGTTGTTTTGGATATGCAAGCTTGTTGTGGCTATTGGTGGAATTGTTTCCACAAATATTTATTAAAGTATTTACCAATGATCCACAACTTACACAGATGTCTTTGTGGGCTATACGTGTATATATGGGATGTGTACTATTAATGGGAATTCAGATTTCTTGTCAACAAACGTTTATTGCGTTTGGCAATGCGAAAATTTCAGTTTTCTTGGCATGCTTTAGAAAGATTATTGTGCTAATTCCATTGATTTTTATTTTGCCCATGTTTATTTCAAATCAAACGTTTGCGGTATTTTTAGCCGAACCAATTGCTGACTTTATAGCAGTCAGTATGACGACTTTTTTGTTTTTCAAGAATTTCAAAAAGACAATGCATACATTAAAAAAGAGCGAATCATAATTCCAATGTCATTAAGTTAAGCAAAATATTCAATAAGTGAGTCTTACCTAGAAATAGGTGAGGCTCTTTTTTTTCAAAAAAGTGAAGAAAACACTTGATAAGCCAAAAAGCGTAATATTAAACATAATCCGAAGGAATTATAGAGGAGGATTTTTACCTATGATTCCAGATAAGATTTTAAATGTTTTTAACCGTTCGATTAAAATGGTTAGTGACAATATTGCCTGTTACTGCAATGACCCTACAAGTGATTTTACCCGAAAAAGAAAACTGCCTGTCGAGACACTGATTCACTTTATTATTCAGATGCAGTCTAAAAGTATGAATTGCGAGCTGTGTGAATATTTTACAGATTTGAATTCATTGACAACTACTTCTGCTCTTTGTCAGCAAAGAGACAAACTTGATATCAGTGTTTTTCAAAGAATTATGCACCTATTTGTAAATGCTTTTGATGACTATAAAACTTGGAATAGATATCATATTCTAGCTTGTGACGGTTCGGATGTTAATATTGCCTATGATGAAAAGGATGAAGAGACTAAAAGACAAAATGGAAATAATGAGCCATTCAGTCAGCTTCATCTTAACGGGTTGTATGATTGTCTCAATTGTGTATTCTGGGATACAAGCATTGATACAGCTAACAAGACCAGAGAATCTGACGCTTTAATAGAAATGATTTTCAAACATGATTATCCATCGCTTTAAAATCACAGATGATACCTATGAATATTTGGTGACTAATCTGACAAGAGATGAATTTAATCTAGAGGAGCTAAAGAAAATGTATCATATGAGATGGGATATAGAGACAGCATTTAAGGTGTTGAAATACATTATTGGAATGATATCATTTCATTCGAGAAAGCGTGATTTTATACAGCAGGAAATCTATGCAGCTATTTTATTGCATTGTTTAACAAACATCATAGCTGAAAGAGTTGAAATAGAACAGTCATATAAATGGAAACATGCATATAAGGTCAACATATCAACGGCTGTAACTAATATAAGACTTTGATTAAGAAATATAATTGATACAGAAGAACTGGTAAAAAGGATAAAAAAATATCTGGCCCCCATAAGACCAGATAGAAATATCAGTGCAATATAAAACCTAAATCAGTTGTTCCATTCAATACAAAAGCATCATAGCGCTACACAGATTCTATAATAATCCAGGTTTAACTTAATGACATTGATCATAATTTAGCTCTTGATTTAATTTGTATGCAAGCCTTCATGACAAGATATAAGATAATTACCTGGAATGGAAGACTTACTATATTTTTAATAATTTTTGGTGTGACGATTGTCCAAAAAGGAGTTCCCCAAAGCATGGATGTAAAGAGTGAATTAAAAAATAAACTCACAATAACATCATAACTAATTCTACATAAAATCACTCGAGTCCATGTGATTTTTTCTTGTTTGTAGAAGAAAAATGAGAAAATGCATGTAGCCGCGATGGTAGAAATCATAAAGATTGGATAATAAGCGCCTACCGGTTTAACAATATAGTTCACAAAATCAAGTAGTGGAGCAAGAATTAAATTAGGTAGTGGACCGTATAAAAAGCAACTGGCCGCTGTGGCAACAGATGCGAATCCTAACTTTAATTCGTTTGTGATTTGAATGGATCCTACTACATTTAATACAACATTGAGTGCAAAGAATAAAGCCACTCCGCAGATGGTATGCACGTTTTTTATAGAATGTGCATTTTCTTTTAATAAAACAAAGTATTGATTCATAATAAAAAACCTCCTTTATCGTCCTTATTGCGATGAAAAAGGAGGTTTAATCTTTTTCCATTCACAACAGCGGGATGCAAAATATGTATCGCAAGAATATCTTTTCGTTCCTTAACCAACTCCCCGTGTTAAGGACACTTAACGCACATATTTTTACTCTGTTTATGCCTAGAGTATATGTAAATGAAAAGAGCCTGTCAATAGGCTCTTATTCTGTTTGTTTATTCAATACTTGCTTTGTCTAAAGCTTTTACGAAATCGTATAATGGAGCAGTATCGAAATCTTTGATTTTCTTGTTATATAAGTCATAGTATCCAACACCGTTGATAGCAACTAATGGTACTAACTCAGAAATTCTTTCATAAGCTTTCTTGTAAGCGGCAGTACTTGTCTCTTGATCTGTAGTGTATAGACCTTCATTCAATAATTCATCTAATGTAGCATCAGAGATTCTTGAATAGTTGTCATCTTGACCTGTTGTATATTGTAAGTTAACTCCAGTGTCATCACCAGATCCATATTGCCATCCCATGTAAGAAACTTCCCAATCACCAACAGTATCATCACCTTGAACTGTAGCAACCATTGTATTAAATTCACTTACACTTGATTGGAAATCAACACCTAATTCATCGCCCCAAGCTTTTTCTAACATTGGAAGCATAGTGTCTAATTGTTCTTTACCTTTTGTTGAAATTAAACGAACTGTTAATTTTTGACCATCTTTTTCACGAATTCCATCAGAACCTACTGTCCATCCAGCATCATCTAAGATTTGTTTAGCTTTATCTAAATCATAATCGTAGTAAGTTATAGCATCGTCTTTTTCAACACCATTAATTACATCACCTAAGTTACTTGATAATGGGTTTGCCATTAATGCAGGAACGAATCCAGCAGCTGTCTTCTTAACGGCTTTGCTTCCTTTTTCAAATCCATAGTAACTGTCAACGAATGATTGACGATCAATTGCATAAGTTAATGCTTGACGTACAGCTTGATCAGCAGTTGGACCAGAAGCTGTATTGTAGATGAAGTATTGCATTGAAGAACTTTGATAGTAATTGAATGTCAAGTTATCATCTAAACTTGCAGATCCGACTTTGTTTGCATCACTTGCCTGAGGTAACAAATCAACTGTTCCTTTTTGAAGTTCTTGAAGTTCTGTAGAAGTATCACAAATCTTCATAACAACGTTATCGATTTGGTATTCACCATCTTCAGCTTCAAAATATTCATTCTTAACAAATGTAGCGGCTTCATCTTTCTTGAAGTTTTTCAATACATAAGCACCAGTTCCGATTGGTTCGCTTACTTTATCTTCTACATCACCAGCATCACCTTTTTCGAATTTTTTGAATTGAGAATCAGAAATGATTGGGAATGTTCCAATATTTGAAATTGCATCAATTCTTGGTGTTGCCATGTGGAATGCAACTGTGTAATCATCGATTTTTTCAACACCAGCAAAATCTTCTGCATCTCCATCATGATAATCTGAATAGCCTTCCAAGTAATCAACATAACTTGAGAAACGTCCAGTATAATTTGGATCTGCCATAACTTTAAATGTTAAAACAACATCATCTGCTGTAAGTTTTGTTCCATCTGAGAATTTAACACCTTTATTCAATTTGAATGTTAATGTGTTTCCATCTTCAGATGTTGTTGGCATTTCAGTAGCCAATTGAGGTTGTAATTGGTTGTCTCTATCGTATTCCAACATACTTTGATAAACCATTTCAACTACATAGTTATCATATACAGTTGAGTAATACAATGGAGAGAAGACTCCATTGAATGCTGTACTGATACCAACTGTTAAAGTCGATCCACTAGCTCCACTGCTTCCAGATCCACTTGAACAACCGGTCATCATTACTGCTGCCATTGCTATGGCACCAGCCTTTTTCAAAACGTGACTTTTATTCATATCTAGCACCTATCCCTTCGTTTGATGTTACTAGTGTATTCTCTTTCATGAAAAAATGCAACAATAATTTTCAATTATTTTCATTTGTATGTAAATAATTTACAATTCATTCGATATGTTTACGAATTGTAAACAATTAATAATTATATATGAACAAGATGAATGTTATTTTTTTGTTAAAAAGTTCACATTGTTTTTGTGGACAACAAAAATGATTTTTACTATACTTTGTTAGAAAGAAGGTAATTTTAAGATGATTATTGATGAATTAGAAAAGAAGATTAAAGGAACTGGAGTACGTATTGTATTTACAGAAGGTTGGGATGCTCGTGTTCAAAAGGCAGCTATTGAATTGCATAAAAATGATGTAGTTCATCCTATTTTATTAGGTACAGCTGGTGAAATTGCAGCTTGCGCAGCTAAAAATGGCTTAGATGTAACTGAAATTGAACAAATTGATCCTAGCAACTTTAAAGATTTCGATGAAATGGTTCATAAAATGGTTGAATTACGTCGTGGTCGTATGGATGAAGAAAAAGTACGTGCTTCTTTAAAGAGTACAAACTACTTCGGAACAATGCTTGTACAAATGGGATATGCGGATGGATTATTAGGTGGTGCTACTTACTCAACTGCTGATACAGTTCGTCCAGCTTTACAATTAGTAAAAGCTGCTCCTGGTAATAAATTAGTAAGCTCATGCTTCTTATTATTAAGAGAAGACAAGAACTATATCATGGGAGATTGCTCAATCAATATCAATCCAAACACAGATGATTTAGTAGAAATCACAATGCAAACAGCTAATACAGCACGTCAATTCGGTGTTGAACCTAAGGTTGCTTTATTATCTTATTCAACAATGGGAAGTGCAAAAGGTGAATGTGTTGAAAAAATGACAGAAGCAAGCGATCGTTTACGTCGTATTGCAGACTTTGATGTAGATGGAGAAATGCAATTTGACTGTGCAGTAAATGCTGACGTAGCTGCATTAAAAGCTCCAAACTCAAAAGTTGCAGGACATGCGAATACATTTATTTTCCCTAACTTATCAAGTGGAAATATCGGTTATAAAATCGCAGCTCGTTTAGGTGGATTTGAAGCTGTTGGACCAATCTTACAAGGCTTAAATGCTCCAATTAACGATTTATCACGTGGATGTACAGCTGAAGAAATCTATAAGATGGCTATTGTAACAGCTGCACAAAAAGACATGGACATCTAATATCAATAATTATTTGCGTATGGCTTAGGCTATACGCTTTTTTTCTATTAAAAAAGGAAAGAATTACTCTTTCCTCAATAATTCAAAATCTTTACCCACATGCTCAGGATAATGAGCATCACTTGTCGTAATGATTTCAACTTTTTCTTTATTTAAGATATTTCTAAATTTTGTATTCAATCCTACATCTGGATGGTGATATCGATAGTGTGCTCCCGTATTATCTTCCATCTTTATAGAATGCTCTTTTGCAAGGCTAGCAAGTTCAATATATGTACTTGTTAAATCGTAACCTGGATCAATTTGATACATCTTTATAACATCTGGATGTCCAACTTGCGTAAATAAATTAGACTGTATTAATTTTTTTATGGATTCAAAATATTTTTGATAAATAACATTCGAACTTTGAACATTCCATAATAATTCTTTAGAGAAAGCGTCCATATCATATAAATAACCATCTACAGAATGAACACTTCCTACTAAGAAATCAAAATGATAATGCGATAAAATCTCTCTTAATAAATTTTCAGTTTCAGGCGTATAACAAACTTCAAGCCCAAAACGAAGTTCTATACCAAAATCTTCTTTTTTTACCTCTTCTATTAATGAAAGATATTCATTTATACTATTTTTTTGTTTCTTTAAAAACCATTCTTCTTGAAGAGGACTTACTTGGCATACTTTTTTATAACAATCTTTAAATTCAAAGAAGCGATGTGTATGATCAAGGATTTGTAGGCAATCTATGTTTTTTTTCTTTGCGAAATCTACAAATTGTAAAACATATTCTTTTGAAAGCTCACCATTCTCCAAGTGTACATGTCCATCAATCATTTTAAGCCTCGAACGTCGTGACACGAATCATGCCGCTAATTTTTTTGATTTTTTCAATATCGATTTTTGAATCTAAATCAATAATGGTATATGCGATATCTTTTTTTGACTTATTCATTAAGTTCTCAATGTTCGCATCCTTTAAAATATCTGTGATCTGAGAAATCATTTTCGGCTTATTTTCATGAATACAAGTGATTCTAAAAGGAGAGTTCATTTCCATTTTTGCGTTTGGAAGATTTACTGAATTGGAAATGTTTCCATATGTTAAATAATCCATAAGTTCTTGAGCGGCTTTAATTGCACAATTTTCTTCACTTTCCTCTGTAGAAGCACCCAAGTGAGGGATCGCAATTACCTTTTCGTTTTGAATCACTTTTTGGCTTGGAAAATCCGTGATATAATAGTCGACCTTATTTGTATCGATGGCCTCTAATAAGGCATCTTCATCAACCAATCCTCCACGAGCAAAGTTAAGTAATTTCACTCCTTTTTTCATTTTGTCAAAGCTCTCTTTATGGATGAAATTTTTAGTGGCATCATTCAATGGAATATGAATTGTAATAAAATCACATTGTCGATATAAATCATCTATGTTTGTTACATGGTTAACGTAGCGAGACAAATTCCAGGCTGCATCCACAGACATATATGGATCATATCCATATACTTTCATGCCAAAACGCAAGGCTAAATTGGCAACTTGAATACCGATGGCCCCACAACCGATGACGCCTAAAGATTTACCGGTCAGTTCATGACCTGCATATTTTTTCTTTTGTTTTTCGACATCCTTTGCGATATTTTCATTTTCTTTTTGCGTTTGCACCCATTCAATACCATGATAAATATCACGACTTGCCAACAACATACCTGCAAAAACAAGTTCCTTTACGGCGTTACTATTAGCTCCAGGAGTATTAAAGACGGCAATCCCATTTTTTGTACAGGCTTCCATATCTATATTATTTACACCAGCACCAGCTCGAGCAATGGCTTTTAAGTTTTGATTGTATTCAATATCATGAAGATTGGCACTACGTACCAGAATCGCATCTTCATCAGTAAGATTTTCACTAACTTCATATTCCTGAGTAAATTGGTCTAAACCGATTTTGGCAATATTATTGTAAAGTTTTATTTTAGGCATGATAATTCTCCTCTTCAAATTTTTTCATAAAATCAATAAGGGCCTTTACACCTTCAATAGGCATAGCATTATAAATGCTTGCACGCATTCCACCTACGCTTCGATGCCCTTTAATATTGACAATTCCATATTCTTTAGCTTCTTTGACAAATTTTGCATCTAAATCCTTATCACCCGTCACAAATGGAACATTTGTATAAGAACGATCTATTGGGCTCACTGGATTTGAATATAATTTAGAATTATCAATATAATCGTATAATAATTTGGCTTTTTCGCGATTGATTTTTTCCATCTTTTCTAATCCACCAATTTGTGTTTCTAGCCATTCTAAAACAAGACCACAAATATAAATGGCATATGTTGGCGGAGTATTAAACATGGAATCATTGTCAGCATATGTTTTGTAGTTTAACATGCTTGGCGTTTTTTCGTCTGCCAAACCAATAAGCTCTTTCTTTATGATAACCACAGTAAGGCCTGCAGGCCCCATATTTTTTTGAGCTCCTGCAAAAATCAAATCATATTTTGATACATCGCATCTTTCACTTAAAATGCAACTTGATAAATCAGCAACCAATAGCTTTCCTTCATGAGGAGGTAATTCTTTGTATTTAGTTCCATAAATGGTGTTGTTTTCGCAAATATATACATAGTCAGAATCTGAACTTAAATCTTCCTGTTTGATTTTTGGAATAAACGTAAAGTTTGCATCTTCGCTTGATGCGACAACATTTACCTTCCCTAGTTTTTGATGTTCTTTTAATGCTTTTTTTGTCCATTGACCTGTATTAATTAGGTCTACATTGTGTTTTTCTAAGTTTAATGGAATCATCGTAAACTGTAATGAAGCTCCTCCTTGCAAAAATAAAATTTCATAATCATCAGGAATATTCATTAATCTTTTAAGACGAGCCTTACAAGTATCGATAATTTCTTTAAATTCACTGGAACGGTGGGACATCTCCATGACGCTCATTCCACTGTTATGAGCATCTAACATTTCGCTTGCAGCCTTTTTTAAAACCCATTCAGGTAAGCATGCAGGACCGGCACTAAAGTTATATACACGTGTCATTTTTTTACCTCGGTGAAAATATTTCCACCTTTCCTTTCTTTGTGTTTCAAGATTATACATTTATTTACATTAAATTTCAAGGAATATGTTCACAAAATGAAATCAAATGTGCATATTATGTAGACTTATCATTTAACAAAGTCTTTACAATTCCATTCTTTCTCCTTAACAAACCTTTTGTACTATATGGGTGTCGAAAGAAAAGAGGATATGACAAATATGAATAAGTTTTTAAAAGGTATGCTAGTGTTAGGTGTTTCTGCTGCCATGGTTGGATGTAGCTCAACAGCAGATTCAACGGATGATTCAAGTGTAAGTGGAACAATTACAGCAGCAGGATCAAGTGCATTAAAACCATTGGTAGATGTTGCGGCAGAACAATTTGCCAATGCCAACCCAGATGTATCTATTACAGTGGATGCCGGTGGTTCTGGTGAAGGATTAAAACAAGTTGCGGATGGAACTGTAACGATTGGTAACTCAGATGTAGAAGCTTCAGAAAAACTAGATGCATCACAGGCAAAAGAGTTAGTGGATCATCAAGTTTGTGTTGTAACAATGGCTCCAATTGTAAATAAAGATATTACAGATGCGGGTGTTACGGATTTAACAAAAGATCAATTGATTGATATTTTTACAGGAAAAATATCAAATTGGAAAGAAGTAGGTGGACCTGATGAAGATATCGTATTGGTAACTCGTCCAACATCTTCTGGTACTCGTGCTACGTTCCAAAAATATGCTTTAGATGGAAATGAAGAAGCTTCAAATGCTTCTATGGAAACAGATGATTCTGGTGTATTGTTACAAAATGTTCAAGATACAAAGGGCGCTATTGGTTATGTTGCTTTATCTTACTTAGTTGATAATGATGATGTTTCTACTTTATCAATTGATGGTGTCGAACCTACTTTAGAAAATACATATTCTGGAGAATGGAAAGTATGGACATTTGAACATATGTATACAAAAGGCGAAGCGGATGAAGCAAGCCAGGCATTTATTGATTACATCATGGGCGAAAAATTTGGTAAGAAAATGGAATCATTAGGATATGGTGTTTCTAGCAAGATGGAGAACACAGATCACTAATTGATTTAAAAAGTTACATGAGTATAACGGGCATTGTACGATGTCCGTTATTCGTTTAAATCTGGAGGTAATATGAACACGAAAAATAAGAGTATGTTTGCGAAAGAATATTTTTGGCAGATACTTGTGACGATAGGTGGTTTATTTGTCATATTTTTGACCTTAAGTATTGGAGCTTTTCTTGTGTATAAAGGAAGTGCGACTTTCTTAACCTTTCATCATTCCTTGTTTGAATTTTTAGGATCGGCCAAGTGGAATCCGGCAGACAGTGCGCAAGGTGGAGGAGAAATTGGAGCATTAATCTTTATTGTTGGTTCATTATGCGTTTGTGGACTTGCTTTATTGATAGCTACTCCTTTTGCGCTTGGATCATCTATTTTTATGACAGAAATCTCACCAAAATTTGGAGAAAAGTTTTATCGTCCAATGGTTGAAATTTTTGCAGGAATTCCATCGGTTGTCTATGGATGGATAGGACTTACTGTATTGTTGCCTTTTTTAAAATCTTTATTTCATTTGCAAGTAGGACATTCTATACTGGCTGCAAGTTTAGTTTTATCTGTTATGATATTCCCTTCTATTACAAGTGTTGCCAGTGATGCGATTCGTGCAGTAAGTAAAGAAACAAGAATGGCAGCATATGGATTAGGTTCTACTCGTTGGCAAACGATATATCGAGTTGTGATTCCTGCAGCTTTACCTGGTATTGTTTCAGGTGTTGTATTAGGGTTAGCTAGGGCTTTTGGTGAAGCATTAGCTGTTGCGATGGTGATTGGTCAAACAACGGCTTTACCAACGAGCATTTTTTCAACTTCGAAAACCTTAACAACTGAAATTGCAGCTCAAATGGGGAATGCGATGGAAGGCGGAGAAATGAAAGCAGCCTTATGGACAATGGCTTTATTGTTGTTCTTGATATCATTATTGTTTATCACAATTATTCATAAGTTTTCAAGAATGAGTGAGCAGAAGGGAGAGTAGAGTATGGATGCACGTATTAAAAGAGCGAAAAGAATTGACAAAGGAATGACTGTTCTATTTTATGCGATTGCGGTTTTCTTCTTTTTGTTGCTTCTTGGATTTGCAGGAAAAGTAATTATTGGCGGATTGCTTGGGGCAACACCTGAAATGTTTAGTTTTTCAAGATCTGGAAGTATTGGAAATCAAGTATTTAATACATTGTATTTAGTTTTTATTTCATTAATTGTTTCTGTGCCTATTGGTGTTTTAGCTGGTATTTATTTGGCTATGTACGCCAAACCAGGTATTCTTACACGCTTTCTTCGTACTTGTATTGAAACGTTATCCAGTTTACCTAGTATTGTTGTGGGCCTATTTGGCTATTTGATTTTCTTGGTTTTCTTTGGTTTTGGTAAAAGCTTGATTGCAGGCGCTTTATCTGTTTCTATTTTAAGTTTACCTTTAATCACAACAACGACAGAGGATGCGATTAAGGGCTTGCCAGAAGGATATTATCAAGGAAGTATGGGGTTAGGAGCTACAAAATGGCAGACTATATTTCATGTGTTACTTCCTGCATGCTTATCTCGAATTATGACAGGTGTTATATTAGCGGCTGGACGTGGATTTGGTGAAGCGGCTGTCTTGCTTTATACAACGGGTTCGGGCAGTGATTTGAGATGGTCAAATATTCTACATTTAAATTCTCCAACTTCACCGTTAAATTTATTTAGGCCTGCGGAAACTTTATCTATTCAAATTTGGAACTTGCAGACAAACGGTCAAGATCGAGCTTTGGCAAATTTATCAAGTGCAGTTTTATTGATTTTAGTTTTGTTGTTTAGTATTGGAGCTAATGTTTGGTCTAGACATATTTCAAGCAAGCAGGCTGGAGTATCAAAATAGAAAGAGGATAGTATGGATAAATATAGTGTAAAAAATTTGGATTTATATTATGGTGATTTTCATGCATTAAAGAATATAAATCTAGATATTAAGGAAAAAGAAATCACTGCCTTTATTGGTCCGAGTGGTTGTGGAAAGTCTACTTTTTTAAAAACTTTGAATCGTATGAATGACTTGGTTGAAAGCGCAAGAGTTACTGGTGATATTTGTTTAGATGGTACAGATATTTATAAAAATATGGATGCGATTGAATTAAGGCGTCGTGTAGGTATGGTTTTTCAACAACCGAATCCATTTCCGAAAAGTATTTATGACAACATTGCGTATGGTCCAAGAATTTTTGGGGTTAAGAAAAAAAATGAATTGGATGAGATTGTTGAGCGAAGTTTAAGACAAGCGGCTATTTGGGATGAAGTAAAAGATCGCTTAAACAAGAGTGCTTTGGGTATGTCTGGAGGACAACAACAACGTTTATGTATTGCACGTGCATTGGCTATGCAGCCTGAAGTTTTATTGATGGATGAGCCAACGAGTGCACTAGATCCTATTTCCACCAGCAAAATTGAAGAATTAACACTTGAGCTTAAGAAAAATTATACGATTGTGATTGTTACTCATAATATGCAGCAGGCTATGCGTATTAGTGATAAGACGGCCTTTTTCTTATTAGGTGATTTGATTGAGTATGGGGATACAGAAACTTTATTTTCTACGCCAAAAGAAAAGAAGACAGAAGATTATATTACGGGGAGGTTTGGATAATGGTTATACCTACAAAATTTTTGAAGCAAACAAAGCAACTCGAATTGACAATGACGCAAATGGGTCAAGATTGTCAGCGTGGTTTATCTCTTTGCAAACATGCTTTATTAGATGGAAACAAGACTTTAGTTCAAGGTGTTACAGAATTGCATGATGAGGTGAGTGAACAAGGACGTGAAGCGGAGCAGATTTGTATGAAAATTTTACTTCTTCAGCATCCGGTTGCCAAAGATTTGCGTCGTATTACAGTTGCGACAAATACAATTCGTGATTTAACTCGTATTATGGATCAGGAAAAAGAAGTGGCAGATTTAATTTGTGCATTAGATTGTAATGATCGAGTGGTAGATGAGTGTATAAAAAAACAATTTTCTATCGCGAAAGAAATGATTTCTAGTGCGATTCAGGCTTTTATGCAAAAGGATGAAGAAGTCGCAAATCAGATTATTAAAATGGATGATGAAGCGGACAAAGAATACAATAAGGCAAAAGATGTTTATGTTGAGCTATTATCTTCAAAAGAATATGATTCAGGGAATTTAGTGGATGTTTTACTTGTCGGAAAGTATTTAGAGAGAATTTGTGATCATTGTGTCAATATTGGAAAATGGGTGTTGTACCAAAAAGCGGGTGTTTTCGAAGAACTGGACTAGTGTCAGTTCTTTTTTGTTTCTTTTTCTGATAAAATGGTGATATGAAAAATAAGTGGTTATGTATATTGGTTTTATGTATTTTTGATTTGAGCTTGATGGCATTTGTGCTTATAAATCCGCCCGAAAATCAGGTAAAAAAAGAATCTGTTTCTAAGCAAAGTGAGGAAAAGGAGACGAAATCATCAGATTCTGAAGTGGATCATTCTTTTACTTTTGTAGGGGTTGGAGATAATTTGTATCATGGTGCGATGTTTTATTATCAAAATTTAGCTGGAAATGGTTTTAATTTTGATTCGTATTATGAGGGTACCAATGCGTATACGCAAAATGCGGATTTGGCTTATATTAATTTTGAAACATTGTGTCTTGGAAATGAGAAATATGAACTTCAGGGATATCCTTTGTTTAATGGGCCTAAAGAAATTTTATCTTCTGTGAACAAGGCTGGCTTTGATTGGTGGAGTGTAAGTTCGAATCATTCATTGGATATGGGTGCAGATGGCTTAAAGGAACAGTTAGAAGATATTCGTACTAATTACCCAGATGTGATTACTACGGGTTCTCATACATCTCAAAAAGATAAGGATCGTTGTTTAGTGAAGGAGATTAATGGAATTAAAGTTGGCTTTTTGGGTTATACGTATGGGTTGAATGGATTTAGTTTGCCGGATGATGAGCCTTGGCTTGTGGATTTGATTGATAAGGATCAAATGAAAAAGGATATGGAGGCTTTAAGCAAGGTGAGCGATGTTCAGCTTGTTGCGATGCATTGGGGAGATGAATATCATACGGAGATTAATGATGAACAAGCTGATTTGGCAAAGTATTTGAATGAGCTTGGTGCGGAGGTTGTGATTGGCTCGCATCCTCATGTTATTGAGCCTGCTGAATTGATTCAGGGTGAAAAACAAGATACTTTGGTGTATTATTCTTTGGGTAACTATACGAGTGCACAGGATACGAATTATAGTATGGTGGGTGGAATGGCTAGTTTTACTCTTCATTATAATTCGAAGACGAAAACAACGAGTTTTACGGATACAAAATTTATTCCGTTGGTTACTTGGTTTGATGCAGGTTTTAATAGTTGGAATACATATACGATTTCGGATTGGAATGATAATTTGGCCACAACTCATAATTTGGCTGGTGAATATGATTTGTCAAAAGAGTGGGTTCGGCAATTTGTTCAGTCGGTTATGTCAAATCCGCAAAATATAGAGGTGGTGTTAGATTGAGTCAAAATCAAAAAACAATAGCTGAAAATCGTAAGGCTAGACATGATTATGAGTTGTATGATCGTTTTGAGGCTGGATTGGTGTTGCAGGGCACGGAAATAAAGAGTATTCGTCGTGGAAAAGTTCAACTCAAGGATTCTTATATTAGTTTTTATAAGGGAGAAGCCTTTATTAAGGGGATGCATATTTCTCCTTATGAATTTGGGAATCGTTTTAATCATGATGAGACAAGGGATCGTAAGCTTTTAATGCATAGAAGTGAGATTACTAAATTAGAGCAGAATGCAAGGATAAAAGGGTATACTGTAGTTCCAGTTCGCATTTATTTATATAAGGGATTAGCGAAACTTGAGATTGCGTTAGCGAAGGGTAAGAATTTGCATGATAAGCGAGAATCTCAAAAGGCTAAGGATGCGCAAAGAGAGATTCAAAAGGCCTTGAAAAATCAGTATTAATATTTTATACTGATGTTCCTTGGGGATGTTCAGGCATTCGATGAGTAAATGTTTGGATTCAACCACAGCCGTGAAGGATACGCGTAATAACCAAATTAAATTAATTGCTAAAAACAAACTTGCTAATGTATTTGGTATGAACCAAAGCATGGCTTTCGCTGCTTAATTTTATAGCCTACGTTTGGCTTTGCAGCCCCTTTCGATGAATTCGCTTTCTTATCATTGAATGTGTGTCTAAGAGAAGAAGATAAGAATAAATATGGGCTAGATGTTTATTACGAAAATTTTATAGCCAAACCTTAAGGTCTTTGTTTCTATCCAAGCCTAAAGGATTATTTGATAGAAAAAGCTGTAAACGTTGTCTCGTGGGACTTTGCTTAGACAGGAGTTCGATTCTCCTCATCTCCACCAATAGTCCATTACTCCTTTATATTTGTGTATAAAGGAGTTTTTTTATTTTATGATGCAATTGCTTAGAAGCTTTTATTGGTACATACTTATTAATGTGATTTATGTTAAAATAGGGGTATAAAAGGAGAAAAGGGATATGAATAAAAATTGGAAAGGGTTCATTTCTGCTTTTTTAGCTTTATCTATGATTTGTGCGGTTCCTATTTATGCAGATGATGAAGTTACAGAAATAGCAGAGCAAGATCAAGAAATTTTGAATACGGATAATAGTGAAGAAGAATTTCAATTTGAATCTGAAATAGCTACAAATGATATGGATGTTCAAAAAGATTATGCGGTATCTTATACGGGCGATTTTAGTAAGGTTGTTAGTGGTTATATTGTTATTTATCCTGAACAATTAAAAACAAGTGATAAACAATGGCCGGTGATTGTATGGGCAAATGGAACAGCATGTGCTCCTGTTCTTTATTGGAATGCTCTGTGTGCGCTTGCATCAAAGGGATATATCGTTGTTGCTAGTTCGGATACGATGAGTGCGAATGGAAAAAGTCAAATAGGAGAAATTGATTATATTTTGTCTGAAAATAATAATTCGGATAGTGTTTTTTATAATAAGGTGGATGAATCTCGCTTGGGGGCTGCAGGTCATTCACAAGGTGGAAGAAGTACAATTAATGCTGCAAAGGCAGATGAACGTATAAAAGCAGCGGTTTCTATTGCAGGTAGTAATACATCAAGTGAAAGATCTGGATTAAATACTCCATCCCTTTTTTTGACTGGATCTAGTGATTTTGTAGTTTTATCATCCTTATGGGTAAAGCCTATGTATACAAAAGCACAAGGCCCATCAGCTTATGCGAGTTTAAAAGGCGGAATTCATACAAGTATTATTAATAATTATGATTCGATTGTTTATTATACGGCAAAATGGATGGACGCTTATTTGAATGATAATAACGATTCTAAATCCGTTTTTATGGATGGAGGAGAATTGTTTAAAGATACAGCTTGGAAAGATGTTCAATCGAAAGATGTTGAGCTGAATAATGTGGGTAGTATTTTTGGAAATGGAAATTTTAAGATGATGATTATCTTAATTGGAATTGTTGTTTGTGTTGGAATGATTTTCTTTTGTGGCAAAAAGAAGATAAGGAAAAATGAGGGTTAGAGATATGCGAAAAAAGATATATTTATTTTTAACAAGTTTGATGTCCGTATGTTTGATTGGAATGTCGTGTTTAAGTGTTTATGCTGATGAACAACCGATTTATTTGGCTTTAGGGGATAGTATTACGTATGGTTATGAGCCGAGTGATGAGATTTTAGAAGGCTATGACTATACGGGAGAACAATTGACGGATGAATGTTTTGTTCAAATTCTTGCGAAAGAAAAGGGATATAAAGCAATCAATAAGGGTGTAGTTGGCAATACGGCTGCAGGAATTAAAGCTCAACTAGATTCCGGTGAATTAGATTCTTATATTGATGAAGCTCAGATTGTTACCATTACTTGTGGTGGAAATGACTTGATGGGCTTGGTCTATTCGAAGACGGCAGATCTTTATAATCAATATTATGGGGGCAGTGAACCGATTACGTCGGATGATGTTGTTGCTATTTTGGGTGGATTTAAAGAAATGGACCAAAGTAAATATCAATTGTTACAACTTTCGGCATTAGCTGTCATTCAGAAGATGGATACAGATAAGGCGTATATTGCTGATTTTGATAGTGCAGTTAATGATTTTATTTCCGATTTAAATCAGGTTACGTCTTATATAAAGGATAAAAATCCGAATGTTTCGATTTTTATTGAAACGCAATATAATCCTTATGAACATTTTACGGCTTGGAAGACGATCGCAAAGCATATTGGAAATTGTGCGGTAAAATTAAACGATGCGATAAAAGATAATGCGGAAGCAGGTCAGTATACTGTGGTAGATGTGTATAGTGCTTTTAAAGGGCATACGGAAGAATATTGTAATGCGCGAGGAGCTGAGAAGGATGATTTGTTTTTGGATTTTCATCCTTCGAAAGAGGGACACAAAGTGATTGCTCAATGTTTTTCAGAAATTGTTCCTGAAGCTGTAGTTGCGACTTCTAGTGTTTTTGGATTGGGGAATATTCAAATTGCACTGATTGTGATTTTAGTTATGGCGTGTGTTGTGGTTTATGTTTTTAGAAAGAGACGAAAAGAGGCTTTACATTGATGGTAGAAGAAATTATATCATTTCTGATTGTAGGTTTTTGTTTCATTTTTTTGTTTATACATTTTAGAAATTGTAGTACTTTATATTTAAATATCTATGTTGCGGCAATAGGATGCTTATTTTTAGGGGAATTGTATAAGATTGTATATATATTTTCTTTTGGCAGTTTGCCTGAAGTATTTAATTTGAAATATTTAGGAGTATTCGGTTCTTTCTTGTTTTTTGCAAGTGCAAATTATGGGGTGATGGATCACATAATTGATGATGGTTCATCGGAAAATAAGAGATTAAGAGTTCTTTCTTTTGTTGCACCTTTGGTGATTTTAATTTTGTTTATTTTAGGAATCTACTTTGAAGAAAATATGGATTTAAAATTTATGTATTTTGTGTTGATGATTCCTATTGTTTATTCTTCTTATTTTAGCTGTAAACAAATTCTATTTTCAGATATGGGATTATTGTTTTTGAAGTTAATTAAGCCTTGTAATGGAGTTGTACTTATAATGGGGTTTTTAAATAGTATGGATATTTTCGTGCAGTCAATTGGTTTATTTGAAATGAATCAAATTATAAATTATGGAAAATTAATATTATGTATAATATTGACTTTCTTTTTGATAAGGAGTCGTAAATTATGGAAAATTTAACGTATATTTTATTCATTTCGATGTGCATTCCACTTGTTATGATGGCTGCGATGTTAGAGGGAAAATCACAAAAATTAATTCTTTTTATGCTGATGGGAATATTGATGTGTTTACTAGCTTCGGAAATAAATCCAATTCTTGCGAGTATGATCTCTCAAGATCGTGTGTATGTAACAACGAATATAACTCCAATTGTAGAAGAGGTTTTAAAGGGGCTACCTATTTTATTTTATGCGTATGTATTTTGGGATGATAAACAAAGCTTGTTAGAAGTTTCTATGGCTGTAGGAATTGGTTTTGCCTTGTTAGAGAATGCATGGATACTTATTAAATATATTGATAGCATTAGTTTAGTCTTGGCTTTTATCCGTGGCTTTGGATCAGCACTAATGCATGGTGTCTGTTGCTTGTTTGTTGGATATGGTATTTCGTTTATTCGAGTGCGAAAAAAATTATTTTATTCTGGTATATTTGCGATGTTATCTGTCGCAATCATTTATCATTCTATATATAATTCGTTAGTCCAATCTTTATATCCAATGGCTGGAATTGTGTTACCTATATTGACGTATATTCCTTTGTTGGCTTATTTGAAATTTTCTAAAAAAAGAAAAGAAAGTGTAACAGGACGAATCTAGGAGTTGTGATGAGCAGCTCATTTTTTATTATTATGGTGTAACCGCATACAAAAGAAAAGTAGAAAAAAGATAAAAAAATTAAAAAAAAGTACTTGTCAAAGGGAGATGTATTTGGTAATATAGATGAGCACGTCAGG
>CAVGPK010000036.1:0-19467 GCA_963631155.1 bacterium
CTTTTGCATTCAATCAATTCAGAGGAAACCACTGCTTTTCCAGTAGTTTTTCTGTATTCATAGAATAGCTTATTTTATCTAAAAAGTAAAGGCTTCTATAGACCCATACAATTTTTGTATACATACGCAATCGTGATTAAGATAATGCTTGTGATCAACAAGTTATTGGAGATTAATTTTGTGTATTTGGGTTCCATAATGACCATTTCAGGGATAACAGGATTATAACGAATCGCTAGCTTTGTATTTACTTGGAATCTAGGTTCTAGTGATTTCTTTTGTGTAATTACAGTTTCAACAAGTCGATTTTTAAAATCTTTAAATTGAATAACGGGAACATAAACAGAGAATTCTTCTTGTTTGAATTCGATGTATTTAACAATTTTTCCTATTGCCTTTTTCTTAAATTTCCAATATTTCTTATAGTAATTAAGATTTAATAAAAATCCACATACAAATAAGAGTATGGCACTATTCAACAACATATTAAATTTATGAATGGAAACTATCATTATCGATCACTCATTTCTTAGTTAATAGTGTACCACAACAGACTATAATTTTCCTCCAAATACAGGGAAGAAACTACTTTCTCCATAGTTTTCAATCGGTTTAAAATGTTTTAACTTTTCCATATCTTCATCACAAATCGTAAAGTTAATTTCTGAATTGGATTGAATATGATCTACATTTGAACTTTTTGGAAGACTCACACAACCAAGTTGTAGGGTATACGCAATACAAAGTTTGGCTACACTCACATTATATGTATTCGCCATATCTTGAAGGGTTGGATTGCTTAGAATTTCACCATGCGCAATCGGTGAATAGGCTTCAATAATAATATTTTCTTTTTGACAATATTCTAATAGTTTGAATGGCGTATTGCTGATGTGTAAAAGGATTTGATTGATCATTGGCTTGATTGTACAAGTTTTTAGAATGTTTTCTAAATCTTCGATTAAAAAATTTGATACACCAATTACTTTTACTTTACCGGCCTTATACGCATCTTCTAAAGCTTTCCATACTTCTTGGTTTTCTTTAAAATAACGATTTTCAGATTGATTGACTTCAACCCAAGGCTGAGGTGAGTGAATAATCATTTGATCGATATAATCTAAACCTAATTTTTCTAATGTTTCATCAATCGAATGCATAGCTTCATCATAAGTTTTAATTTCAGCCGCAATCTTACTAGCTACATAGATTTCTTCTCTAGGAATATGGATTTCTTTTAATCCTCTTCCTACTCCCACTTCATTTCCATAAGCTTGAGCGGTATCAATATGACGATATCCTATTTCAATCGCATTCTTGATTACTTTATCCACTTTTGAATCATCGATTAACCAGGTGCCTAGTCCTAATTTTGGGATTTGAATTCCATTACTTAAAGTATATGTTTCATTTAATTTCATGTTTTATTTCCTCCTAGGAGTATCCTAACAGCTAAAGCTGACTTTAGGTCAAGTAAATCATTTCACTTTCAGTTTTTGTGGCTGAGTGATATGATTCAAGAAAAGTGAGGTAATTATTTATGGCATGTACAACAATATTAGTGGGGAAAAAAGCATCTTATGATGGTTCTTGCATGATCGCAAGAAATGATGATTCTGGATCAGGTCATTTTACGGCTAAAAAATTTGTGGTTATTCACCCAGAAGAACAAGCTAGAAAATATAAATCTGTGATTTCAGGTGTAGAAATGGATTTACCAGAAAATCCAATGCGATATACCGCAATGCCAAATGCCCTTGAAGGAGAAGGAATTTGGGCTGCCAGTGGTGTGAATGAGGCGAATGTTGGTATGACGGCAACAGAAACGATTACGTCAAATCCTCGTGTTTTGGGAGCGGATCCTTTAGTACAAAATGGAATTGGAGAAGAAGATTTGGTTTATATTGTACTTCCTTATATTCATAGTGCAAGAGAAGGTGTAGAAAGATTAGGACACTTACTTGAAACGTATGGAACCTATGAAATGAATGGGATTGCCTTTGTGGATACAGATGAAATTTGGTGGTTAGAAACGATTGGTGGACATCATTGGATGGCTAGAAAAGTTCCAGATGATAGTTATGTCGTAATGCCAAATCAGTTGGGGATTGATCATTTTGATTTTGAAGATCATGAAAACTATATGTGCTCGAGTGATTTAAAGGAATTTATTGAAAAGTATCATTTGGGTGTGAGCGATAATCCTAGAGATATGTTTGGTAGTCATGATGATTCGGATCATGTCTATAATACGCCTAGGGCTTGGATCATGCTGAAGTATTTAAATCCGCACAATAAGGAGTGGGATGAAAAGGGGCCACAAGCTGATGATTTACCTTGGTGCATGGTTGCGGAAAAGAAAATTACAATAGAAGATGTCAAGTATGTATTATCTAGCCATTTTCAAGGTACACCATATGATCCTTATTTGAGTTATGGAGATAAATCGATGGCAGGTGCATATCGTTCTATTGGCATTAATCGTAATGATTTTGTATCTTGTATTCAGATGAAGGAAGGTATGGAAACTTTAGAATGGATTGCGTATGCTTCCAATGCCTTTAATGTAATGGTTCCTTTCTATGCGAATATCGAAAAGACACCAGACTATTTAAACAATACCACAAAAGAAGTTTCTACTGATAATTTCTATTGGAGTGCAAGATTGATTGCAGCCATGGCTGATGCTTCTTATAAACAATCTTTATTTCATATTGAACGTTATCAATTAAAGGTGATGTCTAAATCTCATGAAATTATCAATAAATATAATGATTTATTGGAAAAGAGTGAAAATAAGCTATCTTTACGACATCAGGCCAATGAAGAAATTGCTAAGATGGTTAAAGAAGAGACGGCCGATACTTTACATAAAGTGTTGTTTGAACTCAGCTCAAATATGAAAAATGCGTATTCTAGAAGTGATGCATAAGCCAAAATATGATATCATAGGGTTATGAATGAATACTTACTTGCTGAAATCTATTTTTTATGTATCGCAATTTTCCTTATTCTTGGTTATAAATCAAGAAAATTAGGCTTTCAAAAGAATTCACAGAAAGCCTTTCTTTTTGTACTTATTTTACAAGTCCTTTTTTGTCAGACAGACTATGTATTAAGAACAAATTCGTTTGAACCTTTATTATTTATAGTTAGCCTTGCGTTTAGTATGCTTTCTTCTTATGCATGGTTTGAATATACACAAACGTTTGTCGAAAAGAGAATGAATTTGAAGGTTAGTTTGATTCCTCTTATTATCGGATTTCTTCTTTTGGCAACAAATCCAATTACGAATGCGATTTGTACGATAGATTCAAATCAGACAATAACATATGGACCTTTATTTTGGATAAGTCTTGGTATTATTTGGCTTTATTATATTTTAAGTTCTATTTCTTGTTTATATTATGCAAAACAGACAACAAATTATGCGCAAAAGAAAATGTATCAGGCTTTAAGTGCTTTTATTGTTCCTATGATGGTGGCGATGATTTTACAAAGTATGTATTCTTCTATTCCTATTGTTTGTGTGGGTATGGCTTTTAGTCTATTAATTGTGTTTATGAATCAACAGGAACAATTGATTTCTTTAGATCCTTTGACACAGTTAAACAATCGTAATCGGATGGAACAATATTTATTTGATTGTATGCATTCCACAGATACAAATATGTATTTGTTGGTGTTGGATGTAGATGATTTTAAAGTAATCAATGATATGTATGGACATAATCGTGGAGATATGATTTTAAAAGATTTGGCCTCTCAATTAAAGAAAGCTTGTATTTCAAGAAATGATTTTATTGCCCGTTTTGGTGGGGATGAGTTTGTGATTATTCACAAAGGGGAAGATATACAAGTTTTGATTGCACGAATTCATGAACAAACAAAAATATTATCTATAGGAATTAGTATTGGCTATGCTAAGTATAAGAAGGAGTATGTGCGCTGGACTGAATGGTTTGAGAAGGCTGATGAAGAATTGTATAAGGAAAAGAAGAAAAAATGAAAAAAATAGTAATTTGTATTATTACCATTGTTTGTATATTTGTTACAAGATGTGGAGTGTATGTTCATGATTATTCACATAATACAGATTGTTTGGCTACAAAAAGTACAGCGGATGTTGTTGTGAAAAAGACTAGCTTTGGCTATTCCTTTGATGGGCCAGGAAATAAAGATGCATTCATTTTTTATCCTGGAGGTAAAGTTGAAGATTTGTCTTATGCAAGCTTACTTAAAAAAATTGCTCAAAATGGAATGGATTGTTTTTTAGTGAATATGCCATTTAATTTGGCTGTTCTTTCACCAAATAAAGCACAAGATGTCTTGGATGCCTATACCTATGATCATTGGTATATTGGTGGTCATTCTCTAGGTGGAAGTATGGCGGCAAGTTTTGCGTATAAAAATAGTGACCAATTTGATGGCTTGATTTTACTGGCAGCCTATTCAACGAAGGATTTGAGGGATACAACTTTAAAAGTTTTGAGTATCTATGGTAGTCATGATGGCGTATTAAATATGGATAAATTAAAAAAATATAAATCAAATTTACCTAAGGATTCTGAAACCTATGTGATTGATGGTGGAAATCATTCTGGATTTGGTACGTATGGAAAACAGGAAAAAGATGGAAAAAGAACGATTTCTTCGATTAAACAAAAACAACTTACGGTAGATAAAATAAAAGAATTTGAAGAATAAACATTTATTCTTCTTTTTTTAGGTGTATTCTTAGATTAGGTGAGGGCAATGAATATGAAAAAGTTAACACATGTAGTATTTAGTGCACTGATGGGTGTTTCTATGTTTATAAGTCCACTTTCAGTGCGTGCAGAAGATGTAGACTATGCCGTTGATGATAATGGCATCCACTATTTGTCAATTGAACAAGCTTGGAACGCGGCAAATAATGGAACAAAGATTACGATGCAACGGGATTGGGACTTGGAATCCCATTTAGTTGTAGCTTCTGGAAAAGAAGTAACGATAGAAATGAATGGATATACCATTCGACGAGATCTTTCTGGCAGTCAAGAAAGCGGAGATGTTATTTATGTCAATGAGAACGCAAAGTTAAGCTTACAAGGAAATAATGCGCCGGAGACAAAACTTGCTTATATAAACAAGTATGGCGATTCTCAATCCACTACATCGGGTGGTTTAATTACGGGTGGATACCGTAAAGAAAATGGAGGCGGTATTTATGCCGAAAAGAAAGCTGTCATTAATTTAGAAAATGTGTCCATCGCAGGAAATAAAGCGGGTGAAGAAGATGAAGATGGTGATGGTGGTGGTATTTATATGAATGGGGATGAAAGCCAAGTTAATATGAATCATGCGTATGTATTGGACAATTATGCGACTCAAAATGGTGGTGGTATTTATTTGAGTGGCTCCAATTCGAAAATCACGATGACAAACGCATCCTCAGTCAATAATAATATAGTTGAAAAAAATGGTGGTGGTATTTATACCAAAAAGAAAGATAGTGAAATTCAGCTAAGTGAAAGTTCAGTGATTAGGGACAATATTGCCTATGGTAATGATGGTGGTGGTATTTATACCAATGGTGCAAATACTAAAATTACACTTACAGGCAAATCTTCCATCAAAAAAAACACATGCGAAAAAAATGGCGGTGGTATTTATGCTTATGATAATTTTGCGAATATTCAGTTGAGTGGAAGTTCAACAATTAAAGAAAATACTGCTTCTGATGGCAATGGTGGAGGTATCTACATTTGTTACTCCTTCTTCACAATTGAATCCAGCGATAAGACAGGTGTTATTTCAGGAAATGGTGCCTCAAAAGGTGGCGGAGCTATTTATGTGGAACAGAAAAAATGGGGAGATAATTCAGGCTTAGTGAGTGGGCTTGAATTTTCCAAAAATTCATGTGGTACACATGGTGGAGCCATTTATCTGGATCAAGAAAAGACAACCATTCGCAATTGTAGTATAGAATCAGGCCAAAGTGCTGGAAATGGTGGAGGAATCTATGTGAATAACGATAATAATACCATTGAAGATTGTACGATTATAAATAATGATGCAGGTGGTCACGGTGGAGGGGTCTATTGTGATAGTATGAATGATATTTCTTTAAAAGGAAAATTAATTATTACAAATAACACCAAATGGTTTGGAACGTATGATAGTGATTTATTTCTTCAAAATGGTTTTTTCACAAGAGCCTATGTAAACTCAACACCATCGAAAGATTCCTATATTGGAATTAATACGGATTTAGGAAAGATTGGAATTAACCAAGAGTATTTTGAAGGACTTATGTTCTATTCCAACGATCCAATTCTCGCTCATATCGCATATGATTCATCCAAGAAAACGCTCTCTTTGGCGGATGGCGGGCAAGAATTTAAATTTTCAGTAACTGTAAATGGGAAAGTCATCGGACATTATAAGTATGAAGAAAAGGTAAAAATCAAAGATACGGAAACTGACAAATGCTTCAAAAGTTGGATGATTGAAGAAGGATTGGAACTTTCGGATTTAGATAATCCAAATAGTTCGAGTACATATTTCTTTATGCCGGCAAAAAATGTATCTATCAATTCGAGTTATACTCAAAGTGTGAAACAAGCAACTTTACGAGTAGAAGCACCTACCACAAACAAACAACTTCCTACCAAAGCAACTCTACTATGGACGGATGAAGATGGAATGGATCAAGCAAAGACTTTGACAAGTTCTTTTATTGCTTGGTTCACAGAGGATGGTAAAAAAGCGAGTGGCCTTGCGAAAAAAGATACAAAATATATTTTGCAGGTTACGTTGAAAAAAGATGCAAAGCAACATTTATATTTTGAAAAGGATTCCAATGAAGATACGGTTAAAATTGAGTATACAAACAATGAAAAGGCGGATACAAAAGTAACATCTGCCTCTGTTGAAAATAGTGTTCTTACAATTAAAGGATCACCTGTTACATCTATGAACGCAACATCAAGCGTGTCCCTAAACGGAAATACACTAAGAAATTATCAGAAAGGAACTACCGTTGAAATTAGTGCGAAACAAGATAATAAAGCCTTTGTAGAATGGAGTGATGTACAAGGTATCGAACTTACAGATGAACAAAAACATTCGGAAACGATTCAGTTCACAATGCCAGGAAATGATGTATCTTTAGTGGCAAGCTACAAAGATTATATTGAAAATGTATCCTTAAGTGTAGATTTACCTCAAGCAGGACAAGATTTACCAACTACAGGAATTCTTTCTTGGAGTGATGGCAGTACAGAAGTTCCAGTGGAATGGATTTCTAATGGACAGAAACAAACACATGCTGAATATGATATGAGTTATACTCTTTCGTGTTCGATCACAAAAGATGATTCAAAAGGCATTTATTTTAATTCGAATATGACGAAAGAGAATGTCACAATAACGATGAATGGATTGGATGGAAATCAAGTGGCATCCGCAACTGTGGATGAAGCTGGAACGCTAATATTCACATCCAATCTAATATATACAGAATCCCAACCTGTAGAAGTGGCAAATGTTCAAACGTATACTATTACTTTATGCGCACAAGATGAAGAGAAGTCTTGGCAAGAAAAAGAAACCATTCAAGTCCATGAAAATGAGCCTATAAAAATCAAGGCTCATGAAGTGGAAAATAAAGCCTTTGTGAAATGGGAAAATGTTCCTGAAGAATGGAGTGTGGATGGTCAAAATCTTTCTGCTGATTCAATTTCGCAAGATTTAGAAGTGACGGCCATCTATAAAGACGAAGAATCTCAAAACATTAGTAGTATTTTTGGGAATGCAAACCAAATAATTGCACTTGTTGTAATTCTTGCACTTTGTGGCATTGGCTTTGTGGTATATAAGAAAAAGAAATAAAAAATCAGGACTTTAGATTTCTAAAGCCCTTTTTTAATGCCTTCAATAAATTTTTTCACATCTTCATCTGGATTTTTGGCATATAAAATACCATAAGGAATAGGATAATCCCAATCTATCGGCAGTGTGATTAGAGAAGGGTGTACATCTTTCCAACATTCAATGGTAATCATAAGATTATTGGTTTGTGCACATCGATTAAAGACTTCCATATCATAGAATTGTGATGTATCTTCAATCTTAATTTGTGGGTGTTTCTCAATTTCGTTTCGGATAGAATCTACGGCAATCGAATCCCCTTTTTTAACCATCATTAGAGTTTGATTGAATAAATCTGTAACAACGAGCTTATCTTTTTTAGCTAAAGGATGCTCTCTAGACATCGCAACTTGGTGCTGATACGTTCCAAGCGGAAGGAATTGACAGCGATTTATCCACAATTTTGAATCACATACACCAACAATAAAATCATATTTTATTCCAAGTAATTCAATTTCAGAAAGAATGTTTTGGTGATCATCTTCAAAGGGGACAATGTGTAATTTATAGCCTGGAAATTGTGAAGAATGAGAATACCATAAATCCATAAAAGGTTTACATGGATTGAGAATGGAACTTCCAATACAAAATGTTTTTTGGATTCTATTTTCAGCTTCTTTTGCTTCCAATATAAATTGCCGCGAATATTCTATGATCTCTTTTGCGTGTTTATAAATGATTTGCCCAGCCGAAGTTAACCGGATTCCCTGGTTTGTGCGCTCAAACAATTTGAGGTTTATATGTTTTTCAAGCGCATTGATTTGTTTCATGATGCTAGGTGCAGATATAAAAAGCTTTTCGCTAGCCTTATTAAAGCTTCCACAGTCCGCCACACAAATAAAGGTATCGAGTAATGGATTATACATAGAGACTCCTTTCTGTGTTAACTATTTGTTAATACGATATTACGATATTGATTCTTCTAAGTCAATCAAGAAACTGTAAGAATAGGAATAAGAAAAGGAGGATGTGTATGAAATCGATAGTCATTTATTTTTCGAGAGCACATGAAAATTATTTTAAAGGAAAATTAAAAAACATTGAGATTGGAAATACGGAGGTTGTCGCAAAAAAGATTCAAGAACAATTGGGTTGTGACATTTTTAAACTTGTTCCAGTACAAGAGTATTCCAATGATTATAACGAATGTATAGAACAAGCGAAAGAAGATTTGGAAAGAAAGGCTCGGCCTGAATTGAAGGAATATGTGGATTCTTTAGAGGGTTATGAAAGCATTTATTTAGGCTTTCCTAATTATTGGGGTACAATGCCTATGTGTGTATTCACATTTCTAGAGCATTATGACTTAATAGGCAAAAAAATCTATCCGTTTGTTACGCATGAGGGAAGTGGCTTTGGTCATAGCTTGCAGGATTTAAAAAGTGCTTGTTTACATGCAGAGATTATGAATGGTTTGGATGTTTTTGGAAGCAAAGTATATGAAAGCGATGATGAAATCAATCAATGGCTTAAGGAGGGGAAATAAGATGATTAAACAAACAGCAGGAAGAAATCAATTAGGAGAGTTCGCCCCAGAATTTGCACATTATAATGATGATATTTTATTTGGTGAAAATTGGAATAATGAAGATCTAGATTTAAAGACGAGAAGCTTACTTACAGTTGTTGCCTTGATGGCACAAGGAATTACAGATTCTTCTTTACAACATCATATTGAAAATGCCAAGAAGAATGGTGTCACTAAAAAGGAAATGGTGGCTGCAATTACGCATGTTGCCTTTTATGCAGGATGGCCTAAAGCTTGGGCAGTGTTTCGTTTGGCTAAAGAAATCTATAAAGATGAAGAAGTACAAAAACATGGTGGCTTCTTTGGACTAGGCATGCCTAATGATGCGTATGCACAATATTTTATTGGTCAAAGCTATTTAAATCCATTAACAAATCCAAAAGAGACACTAGGTATTTTTAATGTCACATTTGAACCAGGCTGTCGTAATAATTGGCATATTCATCATGCGACAAGTGGTGGAGGACAAATCTTGATTTGTGTTGATGGAAAAGGTTGGTATCAAGAAGAGGGAAAAGAGGCACAAAGCTTAAAGACTGGTGATGTGATCACAATACCAGCAAATGTAAAGCATTGGCATGGAGCTCAAAAAGATTCTTGGTTTAGCCATATTGCGGTTGAAGTTCCAGGCGTGAATACTTCAAATGAGTGGTGCGAAGCCGTAGATGATGAACAATATAGTAGATTAGGTGAGTAGAATGGATTGTAAAGAATTTAGAGTGGATACAAGAGAGCCAAATCGTGAAGGTTATGAAGAGGGTGTTCGAAGTGCAAAACTTGTATATGAATTTAATCATACGCCACCATATACAAAAGAATCTACAGACATTCTTCATGAGTTGTTTGGAGATAATTTGGGAGAAAATTCTCATATTTCAGCTCCTATTTCTGGAGCTTGTATCAGTTCAATAAAAATTGGTAAGAATGTGTTTATTAATTCTGGACTTCTTGCGATGGCACGTGGAGGAATCACAATTGAAGACGGGGCTCAGATTGCGGCCAATGTTCAATTGATTTCTAATAATCATGATCCATATGATTTGCCAGTACTCACTTGTAAACCGGTATTATTGAAAAAGGCTTGTTGGATTGGTGCTGGAGCAACCATTTTACCAGGAGTAAGTGTGGGTAAGCATGCGATTGTTGGAGCAGGAAGTGTAGTGACGAAGGATGTTCCTGATTATGCGGTTGCGGTTGGCAATCCTGCAAAAGTGATTCGTATGTTGGATCCGGAAAAGTTTGAAAAAGACTAGTGTATCTAGTCTTTTTTTGTTAAAATAGCACCAAAAAAATAAAGAAAGGGAGTGTGTAATATGAGTTATCAGATTCGAGTATGGATTGCGGGTGCTACTGGGCGTTTAGGACATGCACTTTGTGAAGCGTATCAGAATAATTCGGATTTTAAATTGTTAAAAAGTGACAAGGAGGTTCCCGTTGAGAATTTGAATGAAGTGCTGATGTTTGCGAATATGAATCGTCCTAATGTCATTATTAATTGTGCTGGAATGACAAATGATGAGGCTTGCGAAAAAGATCCAGATCAGGCATATCGCATTAATGCGTTAGGGGCAAGAAATTTGGCGATTGCGGCACGTCGTTTGGATGCGAAAATGATTCAAATTTCTACGGATGATGTTTTTGGTGGCCAACAAGCCATCGCAAAGAATGAGTTTGATTTTCCTCAACCCATTAGTGTGTATGGTAAAAGTAAGCTTGCGGGTGAGGATTTAGTAAAGTCTTTGACAGATAAACATATCATTGTTCGTAGTTCCTGGGTTTATGGAATCGGTACATATGATTTTGTGGATTATGTACTTGAAAAGGCGAAGTCTCAAGAGGAGATTGAACTTCCTTATGATTCCTATTCAACGCCTACAAGCGCAAACGCATTGGCAGGTTTTGTTGAGAAGTTAATTGATGCGGATGAATATGGTATTTTTCATGCGAGCTGTGAGGGAGGATGCTCTAGAGCTGATTGGGCAAGAGAAATTCTTCGTACGGTTGGACTTTCTCATGTTGCGGTTCGTACGGGAAATGTAGAACAGCTAAAACCACCTTTTACATTGTTAGATAATATGATGATGCGGCTTACAAATATTTATACAATGCCAGAATGGAAAGAGGAGTTGCATATGTATTTGAAGGAGAGAGGATATGATTAAGAATAAGGGAAAAAAGAAATTTGGATTGACGACTCTCATCTTTATCGCCTTGATTAGTGGAGCTATTGTGGGTGTGATTGTTAATTCGTTTTTTGCGAATGTGACATGGCTTCAAAATGTTTTAGTAGATGGAGTTTTCTATATTGTTGGACAAGGCTTTATTAGTTTAATGAAGATGCTTGTTGTGCCTTTGGTGTTTTGTTCGATTGTTTGTGGAGCAGCATCGATTGGAGATACCAAAACACTTGGTAGTGTTGGCGTTCGTACAATTATCTTCTATATTTGTACAACGATGCTTGCGGTGGCCGTTGCACTAGGTGTCGCATCTTTAATTAATCCAGGATTAGGATTGGATATGAGTGCTGTTGAAAGCGTGAGTACGAGTGTAGATGGTTCTACAAGTACAAATGTCTCTTTGGTAGAAACGATTTTAAATATTATTCCAACGAATCCAATTGCTTCTTTAGCGAATGGTGAGATGCTTCAGATTATTTTCTTCGCGTTAATTGTGGGCGTAATTTTGGCTAAATTAAAAGAAAAAGTTCAGCTTGTATCCAATTTATTTCAACAAGGAAATGATATTATGATGGAAATGACAATGATGATCATGCAGATTGCTCCTATTGGTGTATTTTGTTTGATTGCTCGTACGTTTTCTCAATTGGGATTTAGTGCAATGATTCCTATGTTTAAATATATGATTACGGTTGTATTAGCACTTGGTGTTCAATGTTATGGTGTGTATATGGTCATGCTTAAGATTTTTGGAGGTTTAAATCCATTTAAATTTGTAAAGAAATTCTTCCCTGTACAGGCTTTTGCGTTTAGTACAGCTACATCAAACGCAACCATTCCTTTGAACATTGATACTTTAGAAGAGAAGATGGGGGTTTCTAGAAAAATTTCTGGTTTTACTATTCCTTTAGGTGCGACAATCAATATGGATGGAACAAGTATTATGCAGGGAGTTGCGGTTGTCTTTGTAGCACAAGCGTTTGGAATAGAGCTTTCGGCTGTGGATTATTTAACGGTAATTGCTACAGCAACGCTAGCGAGCATTGGTACTGCAGGCGTTCCTAGTGTTGGTTTGGTTACTTTGGCAATGGTCTTTGATTCGGTAGGACTTCCTGTTTCAGGTATTGGATTGATTATGGGAATTGATCGTATTTTGGATATGTTACGTACGGCTGTTAATATTACGGGGGATGCGGTATGTACAACGATTGTAGCAAAACAAAATAATGCATTGGATAAAGAGGTTTTTGATAAAATTTAGTGTATAATAAAGAAAAAAAGCGGAGGAAAACCTTATGACATTTTTAGAATTATTAGAAGATGAAACATTAGCGAATGAGTTATTAGAAAGTCTTGATGATGCAGATTTAGAAAGTGAAGAGGAGTGTATAGAATTTATTTCTAATGAAGTGAAAAAGCATGGTGTTGAAGTAACAGAAGAAGAAATTCAATCTTTCTTGGATAAACAACCTCTTAGTGATGATGAATTGGATCAAGTAAGTGGTGGAGCGGTTGTAAAAGTTGCCTTAGATGGAGGACAAAATCCAATCGCATTCGCAAAGCTTACTTCTAAAATTAAATCAAAGGGAAGAGCAAGAGAAAGAAGTCGTTCAAGAATTCGATTAATTTAATAAAATTGTCACTTAGATTTTAAGTCTAGGTGATTTTTTTTGTATTGACCTAAAGCTAGCTTTAAGTGGTATATTAAGATTAAGTTCTAGGAGGAAAAGGAAATGGAGACTTTTGATTTTATTCATAAGAAGTTTGGTTTTGGTATGATGCGTTTACCTATGAATGGTGATGTTGTTGATACAGACCAAGTTTCAAAAATGGTAGATTATTTTCTTGAGAATGGCTTTAACTATTTTGATACTGCCCATGGATATCTAAATGGTTTAAGCGAAAAAGCTGTTAAGACATGTTTATCATCTAGACATGATCGATCTGAATATATCCTAACAGATAAATTAACTGGCTCTTTCTTTAAAACCCAAGAAGAAATTAGACCATTACTCGAATCTCAATTAGAAGCAACAGGTGTAGATTACTTTGATTTTTATTTGATGCATGCTCAAAATGCTCGTGAATTTGAAAAATTCAAACAATGTAAAGCTTATGAAACAGCATTTGAGTTGAAGAAAGAAGGAAAAGTAAAACATGTAGGTATTTCTTTCCATGATCGTGCTGAAGTATTAGATCAGATTTTAACGGAATATCCAGAAATTGAAATCGTACAAATTCAATTCAATTATTTAGATTACAATGATCTATCTGTACAATCTAAACTTGTTTATGAAGTATGCGAAAAACATGATAAACCAGTATTGGTCATGGAGCCTGTAAAGGGTGGTAATCTTGTGAAATTGCCTCCAGATGCCCAACCAATCATTGATGCTTTGAATGGTGGTTCTAATGCATCTTATGCGATTCGTTTCGCAGCTTCTTTCAAAAATATGAGAGTTGTACTTTCTGGTATGTCTACGTATGAACAAATGGTAGATAATATTTCTTTCATGAAAGACTTCAAACCATTCACAAAGGAAGAATTTGAAGCAGTAGAAAAAGTTGCGGAAGTATTCCGTTCACATAAGATGATTCCATGTACATCATGTCATTATTGTGTAGAAGAGAATCACTGTCCTAGGAATATTCGTATTCCTGAAATGTTTTCTAACTATAATACAAAGAAAACCTTTGGAGATTGGAATGCAGACTATTACTACAATAATGTATTAGTATCTGATGGACATTCTAAGGCAAGTGAATGTGTGAAATGTGGTATGTGTGAAAAAGTTTGCCCTCAGCACTTACCAATTAGAGATTTACTTGTACAAGTAAAAGAAGAATTTGAGAAGTAAGATAAAACCCTGTAGTGATTTACAGGGTTTTAATTTGTTTCTGTGTTAATTCATTTTTGATTTCTTTGGATAATGCATCATCTGTAATCACAGTGATAGGATTGGTGATATTCATTGGTACTGTTCCAATGTGATTGAATTTATCACTCTCTGTGACAACAATGATTTGATCTGCAGAAGCTGCCATATCTTTTACAGCTTGGGCACGTAATTGATCTTTGTTTGTGAAACCAGTTGTAGAGGAATAGCCATCTGTTCCAATAAAGAAATAATTTACATGAAAGTTTTTTATGCTTTCAGAAATCATTGGTCCAACCAAGCATTGAGAATCTTTTTGATAGATTCCGCCTAGTAAAATGACATTGGTTTGCGTATTTCTTAAAGATTCAGCGATATAGGCACTATTTGTAATAATTGTTAGATTTGTTTTTTTACTAGAAAGAATAGATGCGAGTAGGGCACAACAACTGCCACTTTCAATCATAATCGTATCTCCATCTTGGATGAGTGAGCTAGCTTTTTGAGCTATCTTCATTTTTTCTTCGTAGTGATATGCAAGCCTTCCGTTAATATCATCTGTATTGTTGATTTCAGCGTAGCCATGTACTCTTTTCACAAGACCTTTTTCTTCTAAGGCATCTAGATCTTTACGAATCGTTACTTGAGATACATTACATAATTCAGATAGTTTCACAACATCTATCTTCTTTTGTTCAGTTAATATTTCTAATATTTTTGAAACTCTATTTTTTTTCATGTGTACTCCTAAAAGAATGCATCAATACCATTTTGAATCAAAACGTCTTGATATTCCTTTAAATCCTCTTTGTGTAAAGCAGGAACATCTTTATAATAATAGTTTTCATTTAATAAATCATATTTATTTTCGCCAAATTGATGAAATGGTAACAATTGTACTCTTTTTGCGCCAACATATTTTAATTGATCTGCTAAACCTTGAGCGTCTTCTAATGTATTATTAAAACTAGGAATGACTGGTGTTCTAGGCAAAACTTCTTTTCCTAGTTGAATTGCTTTTTTGATATTTTTCAATATCAGTTCATTTGGAACACCAGTATATTTTTGATGCATATCTGTATTCCAATGTTTCATATCAAACAATATATAATCTACATTTTCAATAACTTTTAAAAATGTATCTGTTTGAGCGAATCCTGTCGTCTCACAAGCTGTATGAAGGTTTTCTTCTTTACACGCTTTCAGTAGTTCTATCGCAAAAGTAGGTTGTGCTAATAACTCACCACCACTTAAAGTGACACCACCACCGCTTTCTTCATAGAATACTTCATCTTGTAATACAACGTTTAATACTTCTTGTACGGTTTTTGTATCTCCTTCATGTTTTAATGCATTCCCTGGACATTCTTTCTCGCATTTTAAACATCCATTGCATAAATCATGTTGAATGATGATATTGTTATCTTTTTGATGGATTGCGTTATTAGGACATGTTTCTATGCAATGTTTACATCCAATACACTTCTTTTGATCCCATAAGATTTGTACTTTAGTAGATTGAGATTCTGGGTTTGCACACCACTTACAATGAAGAGGGCATCCTTTCAAAAAGACAACTGTACGAATTCCAGGTCCATCATTTACACTGAATTTTTGAATATTAAATACAACACCTGTTTGATTTCTGTTTGCTGACATATTTCTTTTCTCCATTGGCATCATATCATAGAAATAATGTTTTTGAAATTAAAAACTTACGAATGAAATTGAAATGTATTAACAACGTAATAAAACAATTGACTTATTTCCGCTAAATGATATATTGAAAACATAAAAACTTACGAATGAAAGGGAATGATATGGAAAACGTAGAACATTTTGGAGCTTTAACAAAAAGAATGCAAGAATTTCGAGAAGAAGTACTGGATGAAAAACCTTATGTAGATGCTGAAAGGGCAGTGATTGTTACAGATGTATATCAGAAACATCAGAATCAACCACGTGTAATGTTACGTGCTTTGATGTTAAAAGAAATCTTAGAAAAACAAACTATTTATATTGAAGATAAAACATTACTTGTTGGAAACCAAGCAACAAAGAATCGTAATGCACCTGTGTTTCCAGAATATACAATGAAATTCATCATTGATGAATTAGATTTGTTTGAAAAAAGAGATGGTGATGTATTTTATATTACAGAAAAGACAAAACAACAATTAAGAGAAATTGCTCCATTTTGGGATAACAATAACTTACGTGCAAGAGGAGAAGCATTATTACCAGAAGAAGTATCTGTTTTTATGGAAACAGGTGTATTTGGCATGGAAGGTAAATTAAATGCGGGAGATGCACATTTAGCAGTCAATTATCAAAGATTGTTAAAAGAAGGACTTGTTGGATATGAAACTAGAGTCAAAGAATTATTAGAAGCTTTAGATTTAACAGATCCTGATGCAATTGATAAGAGAATCTTTTATAAAGCAGTATTAACAGTGATTGAAGGTGTACATACGTTTGCGAGTCGTTATTCTTTATTAGCGAAAGAAATGAGTGAAAAAGAATCAGATCAAAATAGAAAAGAAGAATTATTGAATATTAGTCATATTTGTTCAAAAGTACCATATTATCCTGCAGATACATTTCAAGAAGCAGTACAATCTGTCTGGTTTATTCAATTAATATTACAAATTGAATCCAATGGGCATTCATTATCTTATGGTAGATTTGATCAATACATGTATCCTTACTATAAGAAAGATAAAGAAGAAGGAAAGATTACAGATGAGGAAGTTCTAGAACTATTAGATTGTTTGTGGATCAAAACTTTAACAATCAATAAAGTTCGTTCACAAGCACATACACTTTCTTCTGCAGGATCACCGATGTATCAAAATGTAACGATTGGTGGACAAACAGTTGATAAAAAAGATGCAGTCAATGATTTGTCATTCTTAGTATTAAGATCAGTCGCACAAACAAGATTGACACAACCAAACCTAACAGTTCGTTATCATAAAAACTTGAATAAAGCTTTCTATGATGAATGTATTGAAGTTGTGAAACTAGGATTTGGAATGCCAGCTTTCAACAATGATGAAATCATTATTCCTTCTTTTATCAATTGGGGCGTAAAAGAAGAAGATGCCTATAACTATAGTGCGATAGGATGCGTAGAAACTGCTGTTCCAGGCAAATGGGGATATCGTTGTACGGGAATGTCTTATATTAATTTTCCGAGAGTATTGTTATGTACAATGAACAATGGAGTTGATGTAACGAGTGGTAAACGATTCACAAAAGGATATGGATATTTTAAAGATTTTCAAACATATGAGGAGTTAGTAGCTGCTTGGGATAAAACTGTTCGAGAAATGACAAGATATTCTGTAATCGTTGAAAATGCAATCGATAAAGCGAGTGAAAGAGATGTACCAGATATCTTATGTTCTTGTTTAACAGATGATTGTATTGGAAGAGGTAAAACAATCAAAGAAGGTGGAGCTGTTTATGACTTCATCTCTGGATTACAAGTTGGTATCGCAAATATGGCGGATTCTTTAGCTGCAATCAAAACGCTTGTTTATGATGAAAAGAAATTAACACAACAACAACTATGGGACGCTATCATGGATGATTTTACTTCTGAAGAAAATCAAAAGATTCAACAGATGTTGATCAATGAAGCACCAAAGTATGGAAATGATAATGATGAAGTAGATCAATTAGTTGTAGAAGCATATGATTCTTATTTGGATGAAATTAAAAAGTATCCAAATACAAGATATGGTAGAGGACCTATTGGCGGTATTCGTTATGGTGGAACTTCTTCTATTTCCGCAAATGTTGGACAAGGCATGGGGACGTTCGCTACTCCAGATGGTAGAAAAGCGTGGGAGCCTCTAGCTGAAGGTTGCTCACCAGCACATAATTGCGATAAATCTGGTCCTACGGCAGTCTTTAAAACAGTTTCTAAATTACCAACTGAGAAAATTACAGGTGGTGTATTGTTGAATCAAAAGATGACACCTACAATGATCGCAACAGAAGAAAACAAGCAAAAACTAGAATTGTTGATCAGTGCATTCTTTAATCGATTACATGGTTATCATGTTCAATATAATATCGTTTCAAAAGAAACATTGATTGCTGCACAACTTCATCCAGAAAAACATAAGGATCTCATTGTTAGAGTTGCAGGATATTCTGCATTCTTCAATGTATTAAGCAAGAAAACACAAGATGATATTATTGGAAGAACAGAACAATCATTATAAGGAGAGAAGGAAATGAAATTATTTATTGATGATGCAAATATTGAAGATATCAAACGTTTATATGATCTATATCCAATTGATGGTGTAACAACAAATCCATCTATTCTGAGTAAACAAAATAGAAATCCAAAAGAAGTATTAAAAGAAATTAGAGAATTTATTGGTGAAGAAGGAATCTTGTTCGCACAAGCTTTACCAAAAGACGCAGAAGGTATGATACAAGATGCAATTTCTATAACAAATGTATTAGGAAACAATACTGTTGTTAAGATTCCTTCTATTCCCGAAGGATTTAAAGCTATTAAAATACTCAAAGAAAAAGGAATTCAAACATGCGGAACAGTTGTTTATACACCAATGCAAGCGTATCTTGCCGCAAAAGCAGGAGCAAGTTATGTAGCTCCATATGTCAATCGTATTGATAATCTAGGATATGATGGAGTGAAAGTAACAAAAGAAATTCATGATATTTTAGAAAAGAATGACATGGATTGTATGGTTCTAGCAGCATCCTTTAAGAATAGTCAACAAGTATTGGAATTATGTGAATATGGAATTGGATCAGCGACTTGTTCACCAAGTGTGATTGATGCGTTTGTTAAGAATGCCACAATTGATGAAGCAGTGGATACATTCATTTCTGATTTTAATAAATTAGGGACAGAAAGAACAATGAAAGAATATTTTGGATGAATATATATATGAGTTTGGAATTCAACTAAAAAGCACCTTTAACT
>CAVGPK010000037.1:0-18608 GCA_963631155.1 bacterium
CCTGACGTGCTCATCTATATTACCAAATACATCTCCCTTTGACAAGTACTTTTTTTAAATTTTTTTATCTTTTTTTCTACTTTTCTTTTGTATGCGGTTACATCAAGTTTTATAAAAAAACTGCATTACTGCAGTTCATTAAAATGATTAAAACAAATTTGATTGATATGTCCCATAATACGTACACCATCATCACCAAGTTGGGTATAAACAACAATCGTATATGGATACGTTGCCTCTACAAATCCTGCCGCATTACAATATGCGCTTAATGCCCCATATTTTTGTGGCATCCCTATTTGAATTTCAGAATCCAAATAATCATTTACTTTTGATTTTTTCATATTCTCAATCAAATCACTATAATCGTCCTTATTTTGATACAAGTAATTTAAAATATCACTCATCTGATGTGTTGTCATCACATTGTCACTCGTTAGATAATTATCACTCAAAGATTCTGTATACTCTAATGTATCTTCTTTGAATTTTTCCCATCCACCCAAATACTCAAACAGAATATGGCCAGCAACATTATCAGAATACACAATCAAATCCTCAAGAATATCTGATAGAGGAATTTGTGTATTCACGGCATACTTACCTACAAGAACGCTATTTTCTTCATACATGCTCGCCCTATAGCAATACGTTGATTCTAAAGATACCGTTCCTTCACGAATCTTATCATAATAAAGCATAGCCAATGGTAACTTATACGTACTTGCCGCAGTAAATTCTACATTCTCATTATAAGAATAGATCTCACCATTATCTTGATCACAAATTGTATAAGAAATATCATCTAGATCAATATTTTCACTTTGAAGATATGCTTGTATTTCTTCATCCAATGTTTCATCTCGTTGTCGCACAGATACTTGTTTTACATTCGTTTTTCGTTTCTTAATCTTTTTTACTTTTTTATCACTCGTAACAACTGTTGTTTGCGTGGATGCATAATGATTCATTGCCGGAATCATACTGCAACATAAAACAATCATCACCAACAAGGAAATAATGACTTTTATCTTGTTTCTATTTTCCATGCGCTCATTATATACGAAAAAAAGCCTACTATCTAGGCTTTAATGTTTAAAATGACGAACTCCGGTAAATACCATCGCAATACCATGCTCATTACATTCATCAATAGATAATTGATCTTTGATCGATCCACCAGGTTGAATAATGGCTGTTACGCCAGCTTTAATAGCTTCCTGAACAGTATCTGGCATTGGGAAGAAAGCATCACTAGCCATAACAGATCCTTTTGCTTTTTCTTGAGCTTGATCAATCGCAATTTTTGCTGAACCTACACGATTCATCTGTCCAGCTCCAACACCAATTGTCATATTATCCTTTACCAATACAATCGCATTTGATTTTACGTGTTTTACTACTTTCCAACCAAACAATAATTGTTCAATTTCTTCCTTTGTAGGTTTACGATTTGTGACACAACGTAAATCCTCTTCCTTAACAACATGTTGATCCATATCTTGTACCAACAAGCCATCATTCACATTCGTATATTTTAATGAGCTAGAAACACTTAATGATGTATCCAATGTCATCAATCGAATATTTTTCTTACGTGTTAAAATTTCTAAAGCTTCATCACTATAAGATGGCGCAATAATAATCTCCAAAAAGATTTTAGAAAGTTTCTCCGCCAAACCTTTTTCAACTCTTGCGTTTAAAGCCACAATTCCACCAAAAATAGAAATCGGATCTGCTTCATAAGCCTTATCCCATGCAGCTTCAATATTTTCACCAATACCCACTCCGCATGGATTCATGTGTTTTACGCCAACCGCTGCATATTGACCTTCAAAGTCCTTTAAAATTTCAATAGCCGCATTACCATCTTGAATATTATTGTAAGACAATTCTTTTCCATGAAGCTGTTTCGCATTTGCCAATGAATATTGTGGATTCATTCCTTTATAGAAAGCTGCCTTTTGATGAGGATTTTCTCCGTAACGCAAATCTTGTACCTTATCAAAAGTAATAGTTAAACTTTCTGGGAATTCTTCCTTTGTTTTCTTTGTCAAATAATCGGCAATCATCGCATCATAACGGGCTGTATGACGGAATACTTTGGCCGCTAATTTTTCACGCGTTTCTAAGCTTGTTTCTCCATTTTCCTTAATTTCACTTAATACTTTTTCATAATCACTTGGATCACATAATACAGGAATGCTTTGATAGTTTTTAGAAGCACTACGAAGCATGCTAGGGCCGCCAATATCAATGTTTTCAATGATTTCCTCATGACTTACACCAGGTTTTAATACAGTTTCTTTAAATGGATATAAATTCACACAAACCAAATCAATGTAGTCAATCCCTAATTCTTCCAATTGTTTTACATGATCTGGGTTACTTCGAACACAAAGTAATGCACCATGAACTTTTGGATGCAACGTCTTAACGCGTCCATCCATAATTTCTGGAAAACCTGTAACTTCGCTAATTCCAATCGTTTTAATTCCTGCAGATTCTAAAGCTTTTTTTGTTCCACCTGTTGAAATAATTTCATATCCACATTCCACTAGGCCTTGAACAAATTCAATCAACCCTTCTTTATTTGAAACACTTACCAATGCTCGTTTCATTTATTTTCCTCCTCAATTTTATTCGCAACTTGTTCAATCACTTGCCAAAACAATTGATATTCCATCGCATGCACATGTTCTTCCAACGTTTCTAAATCCCAACTTGGATCAATCACAACTCTCTCTTGACGAATGATAGGTCCTGTATCAACGCCTTCATCCACAAAATGTACCGTTACGCCTGTTTGGCTAACTTTGGCATCATACGCATCCTTAATACTGTGTGCTCCTGGAAATTCAGGTAAGTAAGCCGGATGTAAATTGATAATACGATTTGGATACGCACTCAACAATGTATGTCCAATAAAACGCATATAACCGCTTAACACAATTAAATCAACTTTCTTTTCCTGTAACACTTCTAAGATGGCACTCTCATATCCAACTTTCCCATCATAGGCCTTTGGATTAAAATAATATTCTTCAATATGATGATTTTTTGCACGAGTGCGTGCATATGCATTTTCTTTATCAGCGATTAAACAAGCACAATTTACATGTAAAGAACCATCTTCTATATGGGATAAAATAGTTTCAAAATTGGTTCCGGAACCACTCGCAAATACGGCAATATTTACCATTCTACATTAACCTTTCCAGAATCCGTTACTTTACCAACAACATAACTTGCTTCACCAATTTCATGTAGTGCGGATTGCACTTTTTCTACATCACTAGGATCCACTGCCATCACAAAGCCAAGGCCCATATTGAACACATTATACATTTCATGAGAAGAAATATTTCCCTTCTTTTGAATCAAATCAAAAATGGCAGGTTTAGGAAAAGCTTTAGTATCAACATCAACACCCATTCCTTCCTTCAACATTCTTGGAATGTTTTCATAAAAACCACCACCAGTAATATGGCTACAAGCCTTTAATGTAATCCCTGATTTTTTAATATGTTTTAATGCCTTCACATAAATTTTTGTTGGAGCCAATAAAGCATCACCCAAAGTTTTTCCTAATTCATCATAATATGTATTCAAAGATTCCTTTGTGATATCAAAAACACTACGAACTAAACTGAAACCATTACTATGAACACCTGTTGATGGAAGTCCAATAAGAACATCACCTACATTTAATTTCTCACCAGTAATCATATCTTTTTTATCGCATACACCTACCGCAAAGCCTGCTAAATCATAATCGTCTTCTGGCATTAAGCCTGGATGTTCTGCCGTTTCTCCACCAATTAGAGCTGCTTCCGATTGAAGACATCCTTCAGCTACCCCTTTGACAATGTCCGCAATCTTTTCAGGGACGTTTTTTCCACACGCAATATAGTCTAAGAAAAATAAAGGCTCTCCTCCTGCGCAGGCAATATCATTAACACACATCGCAACCGCATCAATGCCAATCGTATCATGTTTGTCCATGACCATCGCAAGTTTTACTTTTGTCCCACATCCGTCGGTTCCAGAAAGTAAAACAGGTTCTTCCATATCTTTTATTTTTGAAAGAGAGAATGCCCCAGAAAAACCGCCAAGTCCACCAAGGACTTCTTCGCGCATAGTTTTCTTAACATGTTCTTTCATCAATTCTACAGATTTGTATCCAGCCTCTAAGCTTACGCCGGCTGCTTCATAATGTTCTGCCATTTTTATACCTCTACCTCATCTTTATAATCATTTAATTCTTCCGGATATTCTCCTGTACAACAAGCGAAACAGCTTGTTTCGGGTACACATTTTTTAAAATCTTCCACACTTAAAAAGCGAATAGAATCCACATGGAACAACTGCTTCATTTCCTCTAATGAATAATTGGCTGCCACCAAATCTTTTAATCCCGACGCATTAGCGCCATATAGGCATGGATATTTCAATTGAGGGGAAGCCACACGTAAATGCACTTCTTTTGCGCCCGCTTCTCTTAATAACTGAGAAATTCTTTTAGATGTAAATCCCTTAACGACACTATCATCCACTAAAAATACACTTTTATTTTTTACTACGGAACTAATCGCATTCAAACGTACTCGCATACCTTGCATACGTTGTTGTTGTGTTGGACGAATGAATGTCGAACCAATGTAACGGTTCTTGATCAATCCTGTCTCATAAGGAACGTTCAGTGTTTGGGCAAAGCTTGCAGCTGCACTCAAAGCCGAATCTGGTACACCGACAACAATGTCTGCATGTTGATCTTCTTCTTTTGCCAAATAATACCCACATTGTTTTCGAACGTCGTGTACGGTTAAACCATTATGTACACTGTCTGGACGTGAATAATATACATATTCCATAGCACATGCTTTCTTATCCTCTTTTTCACAAATACGATAAGAAGTAAGGCCTTCCTTGGTGAGTTCAATCAATTCTCCCGGTTCTACTTCACGTAAGAATTCAGCACCTAGAATTGGAAAAGAACAAGTTTCACTACTGATACAGTAGCCATCATCCACTTTCGCAATCGAAATCGAACGAATACCATGGGGATCTCTTGCCGCATATAAACCGTCTTTTGTCAAAATCAAGAAGGCATACGCTCCAGTCATAGATTGACATGCTTTTTGAATCTTTTCTACAAAGGATCCAGAATTTTTTTGTATTAAATGTGCCATCAATTCCGAATCACTTGTCCCCTGAAAGATCAATCCTTCATCTTCCATCTTATTTCGTAAAGAAACAGAATTTGTGATCATGCCATTACTTACGACTGCAAAATATTTTTGATGACTTCGAACCATAATTGGCTGTACATTTTCTAATTGAGAATCATGACTTGTAGCCATGCGTAATTGACCAATTGCACAATTTCCTTTTAGGTCATCAATCACATCTTGTTTTAGTGTTTCTGCTAAAAGACCTAAACCTTTTTTGCACACAACACTATTTCCATCACTAACGGCAATACCGACACCATCTTGTCCACGATGTTGAATCGCATGCATCGCATAATAAATCGTTTGGGCGGCTTGTTCTACATTGAACAAGCCTGTAATCCCAGCTGAATTTTGTTTAATTTTTTCTTGCATCTTTTCACCTACTTATGTGTAAAGTAACGCACGCCATTGGCGAAAATATCTTGATCTTTATTTCCAGCAATATTTTGGAACAATCCAGGCTCATAGCGTTCACTATGTCCCATCTTACCGAAGATTCTTCCATCTTCAGAGAAGATTCCTTCAATAGCCAAACTTGAACCATTTAAGTTATCCACTCCATCCATTGTTGGAACGCCTTCTTCATTGACATATTGTGTTGCGATTTGTCCATTTTGAACCAATTTATCTAACACTTCTTTAGAAGCTACAAATTTTCCTTCACCATGACTTACCGCAATAGAATACACACTTCCTGCCTTCATGCCTGCAAGCCATGGAGAGGCATTGCTTGTGATACGTGTTCTTGCGATATGTGAAACGTGGCGATTGATATTATTTCTAAATAATGTAGGGTTGTTAGAATCCAGTTTTTCAATATCTCCATAAGGAAGTAAACCTGATTTAATTAATGCTTGGAATCCGTTACAAATACCTAAGATCAATCCATCATTAGCACGCATTGTATCAATGGCTTTGGCAATACTTGGATTACGTAATACATTCGCAATAAATTTACCTGATCCATCCGGTTCATCTCCACTACTGAATCCGCCGACAATCATTAAAATTTGTGCTGTTGAAATTTCTTGAGCTAGAGTATCAATGCTCTTTTGAATATTTTCAACCGTTAGATTATTAAAGACAACCTGCTTAACAATAGCTCCTGCTCTTTCAAATTTAGCTGTAGTATCAAACTCACAGTTTTGTCCAGGGAATACTGGAATAACAACTTTTGGTTGTTCTACAACCACTTTAGATTGACAAACTTCAACGTCATTTAAAGGTGTATCGATCGTTTCCTTACCTTCATCTACACGCATTGGATAAATCTTGGCATAACGTTTTGTCCATGCATTTAAAGCTTCTTCAATTTCAACTGTTTCCTCATTTAATACAATTTTTGAATCTTCATTTAAAATTCCAATCAATTGTAGATGCTCATCTTGAATGCTTTCTGTTGTTTCAATAATCATAGATCCTAAATTAAATCCGTATACATCTTCTTCAGTTGAAATAGCTACACCTACTTTAGATCCGAAAGCCATTTTGGCAACACAAGCACCAATTCCACCAAATTTAATGATACTTGCGGCAACGACTTTCTTTTCCTTCATATATTTTGAAACGGCTTCAAAGTTTGCCTTTAAGCCTTCATAATCTGGCATATGATTTTCTAATGGTGTATGTTTAACCAAATAAACGTAATCACCAGGATTTTTAAAAGATGCGGATACAATAGAATCTGTTTTGGCGGTTGTGCACGCAAATGTGATAACTGTAGGAGGTACATGAATATCTTTAAAGGTTCCACTCATTGAGTCTTTTCCGCCGATACTTGGTGTTTCAAAAGCTAATTGTGCATCGATTAATCCTAATAAAGCTTCAAATGGTTGTCCCCATTTTTTAGCATCTTGTCCAAGGTGTTCAAAATATTCTTGATTAGATAAACGACATGTCTTATAGTCTGCACCTAGGGCTGTTACACGTGCTAAAGCCTCAACTACAGAATAGCTTGCCCCTAAATATGGTGAATATTTGGATACTTTTGGATCATATCCATATGTCATAATGGAACATGTATTTGTCATACCGTTCACCGGTAATTTTTGTACCGATCCTTCTTCTGGTGTTAATTGATATTTTCCACCAAATGGCATTAGGACTGTACTCTTTCCGATGGATGCATCAAACATTTCGGCAAGACCAATTTGGCTGGCAACATTAGCATCTTGTAGTACTTCTAATATATTTGTATTTGTCTTTTCAAATGGTTTTTCTGTATATTCATTTTCACTGACTTCTACATCCTGGTGTCCACGTACTCCATTTGTATCTAGGAAAGCACGTGACATATCGACGATAGTTTTTCCACGCCATTTCATCACCAATCGGTTTGTGTCAGTTACATCCGCTACTTTAATAGCTTCTAAGTTTTCTTTATAGGCTTCTTCTTTAAATTTTTCAAAGTCTTTGGCTTCAATACATACGGCCATTCGTTCTTGGGATTCGCTGATAGCTAGTTCTGTTCCATCTAAGCCTTCATATTTAACGGGTACAACATCTAAGTTAATGTCTAATCCATCGGCTAATTCACCTACGGCAACACTAACTCCACCGGCTCCAAAGTCATTGGCTTTTTTTATTAATTTTGTACAGTCTGGATTTCTAAATAAACGTTGTAGTTTACGTTCAATGAGTGCATTTCCTTTTTGAACTTCGCTTGAGCATTTTTCTAAGCTTGTTTCATTATGTTCTTTACTTGATCCTGTAGCTCCACCAATACCGTCACGTCCAGTTGCTCCACCGATCATAACAATGATATCGCCAGCACATGGTTTTTCTCTTTTCACGTGAGATTTAGGTGCAGCTCCTACAACAGCTCCAACTTCCATACGTTTTGCGACGTATCCTTCATCATAGATTTCATCGACAAAAGTTGTCGCAAGTCCAATTTGGTTTCCATAGCTTGAATAACCTTGGGCTGCTGTTTTTGAGATTTTAGATTGTGGTAATTTATGCTCTAATGTTTCTTCGATTGGTTTTGTGATATCGCCAGCTCCAGTAATACGCATAGCTTGGTAAACATAGCTTCTTCCTGATAGAGGATCACGAATGGCTCCACCAATACATGTGCTTGCTCCACCGAATGGTTCAATTTCAGTTGGGTGGTTATGCGTTTCATTTTTAAACATCAATAACCATGGTTCTTCCTTTCCATTGACATCAACTGTGATTTCTACACTGCACGCATTGATTTCATCGCTGACTTCAAGATCGTTTAATTTACCTTGTTTGCGTAGATATTTTCCGGCAATGGTTGCCATATCCATCAATGTTCTTTCTTTGCGGTTATTGTGTACTTCTTCACGTAATTTTAGATAACGATCAAAGCTAGCTTGTAGTTCATTTGATAACTTATCGACATGGAATGTAACATCATCTAATACCGTTTCAAATGTTGTGTGACGACAATGATCTGACCAATATGTATCTAATACTCTTAGTTCTGTCATTGTACAATCTCTTTTTTCTTCATCTTTAAAATAGCGTTGCACATGTTCAATGTCCGCTTGAGACATGGCAAGGCCTAAGCTTTGGCGTAAGTTGGCCAATTCTTCGTTTGTTTTTGTGGTAAATCCTTCTAAGATAGGAACGTCTTTTACATCAACGTCTTGATCATCTATTAATATAGAAAGGTCTTTTACGCGTGCTTCTACAGGGTTTACAATGTAATGCGTAATTTTATCTAAAGTATCTTTATCAATTTCTTTAGAGAAAACCAAAAGGGTACCAGAATGAATGCGTACAGTTTGTTTATTGTTTAGAAGCATTAAACATTGCATCGCACTGTCGGCTCTTTGATCGTATTGACCTGGTAAATATTCGTAGGCTAAATAGGATTTGCCTGTTAAATCTACAGAGTCAAAGACGTCATCCGTAACAACTTCACTACATACGTTTTTCTTTAAGAGTTCAATGTCGTTTTCATCGGCATTAAATATATCGTAAAGATTATATTTTGTGAGTGAAAAATCAGAGTCTAATGATAAAGATTGTTTTAATTCAGCTGCAAGTGATTCACTTTCAACTTGAAAGGGTTCTTTTTTAAGAACAAAAATACGAGTGTCCATTTTCTTCTCCTTATTCAACTATTGATTGTTCTAAAACCTTTTGGGCTTGTTCTTGTTTAAATTGAGCAATTTTATCTTGTAAAGATGGATCTGATAATCCAATCATTTGGCAAGCTAAAATGGCTGCATTTCTTGCGCCTGCTTTTCCAATCGCAACGGTTGCGACAGGTACTCCTTGTGGCATTTGTACTGTGGATAATAATGAATCCATTCCACCTAATGCACTGGTTTGAATTGGAATTCCAATTACAGGTAGTACTGTTGAGCTTGCGAGTACACCAGCTAAATGTGCAGCACCTCCTGCAGCAGCAATCACAACTTGAAATCCATTTTCTTTGGCAGTTCTAGATAATTCTAAAACAGCATCTGGAGTTCGGTGAGCACTTAATACTCGTACTTGGTATCCAACACCGAAATCATCCAATTGTTTCATACATCCTTCCATACTTGGTAAGTCTGAACGAGACCCCATAACAATTAATACGCGCTTTGTTTCCATACATGACCTTCCTTTCATATGCAACAAAAAAGCGCACCTAGCCTAGGCACGCTAAAAAAAGCATCTCTTTTGTTCAATTGTGGTAAATCTTCTTAAGACCATAAGCAAGACCTCCAAAATCAGAAAAAATACTTCTGCAGAATTATAATACCGAAAAAAACTGTGTTTGACAACATCCTTTTTACGCAAATAATTTTGTTAATCGATAAGACAATGGAGCAACGATAATCATTTGAATTGGAAGCGCAATTGTAAAGTTATACGGAAAGTATGTACAGAAGTCTACAACACCACTCATTCCAAGCTTTCCAGATACGATACATGAGAAAATCGTCATCGCAATTGTCATGAATACAACCATACAAAAACGTAACACAAATACTTTTAACACTTCTTGATCACTTTCTTTGCATACTTGATTCACGATTTTTCTAGATATAGGTGTACAAATAAGCAGATCACATAGAATTCCAACTGTGAATCCTAGTGGAAGTCTTTGTAGAGCAATCAACCAGTTATTGGCACTAAACGAATGATCTCTTACATCCAAATTGAGTGCGGCCATGACATAAATCATAATCAGGCTCATAATAAAGCTTAACGCTAATCCTTGTTTTTTACTTTTTGGCATATTTTTATCCTCCTTTAAAATAAAAAAACGACATAAACACCATTGATCTACCAGACATTAGATCAATAACATTTATTGTCGTTTCTTCTATATACGCTCACTTATTTATCAAAAGATTTTTTAAATTTCTAATAAAAATTTTTATCACCAACTTTGTCAGTTAAGAAAAAAATAGAATTAAAATTCCATACAACATTTTATAAAATCAGAAAGTGCGCAATCATCCTATAAATTAGGACTCTTTACTCATTTTTATTCTATTCAACTGTCGAAGACTGGATAATAATTACATCACAATTTCTTTTGAAGCTAATCCCACATCTTCATGTGATACAATAAGAACAATTTTATTTCCATGAATTTTTTGGATAATCTGAGCAAAATATTTCCTTGATGAATTATCCAAATATGTAAATGGTTCATCAAAAACTAAAACCGATTTATCCGATAAAATAGTGCGAATCAAAGATATTTTTTGTTTCTCTCCTCCCGATAAAGAATCCTTATAGCCATTAAGAGTTTCCACTTTTTCATTAAATGTCTTCGTTAGTCCAAACCCATCCAACAATTCTTTAAGCCACTCATAATCCATTGTTTTCCCTAAACAAATATTCTCCTCTATTGTCCCTTCAAAAAGATACGGTGCTTGTTGAGATATAGAAAAATTGTGTTCTATATTATCTAGCATATCCACTTCTTTCACATCAATATCATTAAAGAATATATCCCCTTGATAATCATATCCAAAAATTCCAAATAAACAATTTATAAAAGTTGATTTTCCTGCTCCATTTATACCTTTTATACAATAAATATTACCTTTTTCAAATTTCATATTCTTATGTGAAATAATTAAATGTGAATCAAAACTGAACGTTAAATTTTCTATACAAATTCTTTCTATCGATTGAATTTTATATTTTCCATTTGCAATTTGTTTTATTTCAATCAACTTTTTAAGTCTTTCGTAACTAAATAGTGCAGTTTGATAACTTGAAAAATAAGATATAAAGCTTTGAGAATACCCTAGCATGGATGAGAAATAATTAGATATTGTAACAATATACCCTAAGCTTATCTGTCTTTCCATGACCAATTTAAACCCATATCCGAAAATAAAGATTTGAGCAACAAAATTAATCATTGATCCATATAGTTCTTGTTTATTCAGTGTCTTTTGATTAAATAGAGATGATTTTAACATTGAATTATAATATTCATTTTGAATATTCCATGTTTTCTGCGTCAATGCATTTAATCGGATATCTTTAACAAAATTCATTATTTTATAAAAATAAGAATAGTAAATGGATTGGCTTTCTTTTAGATTCTTTGAAGTAATATATATCTTATTTTTAAAGTGAAAATAAGACATTATATAACAAGCTAATACAACACAAATAAAACCACTAAGAAAAATTGATTGTTTTAAAATAATATATAAAGCAAAAATATACAAGCCGACATTTGATATAAACAACAAACTTTTTTGCATTAAAAAGTCATGAATTTCTCTACTATCTTGTATTAGTTCTTGTGTAATCATTGTTGGATCTTTTGTGTTTAGATTCTTATAGGAAACACAAAATAAATGTTGTATTGTTTTTTTTATTATCTGATTTATCGTTCCATTTGAAATATACACATTTAGCTTATTCATAATCAAAGATAAAATGATTGATAAAATCGATAAACTACCATATATACCAATCACACAAACAAACGCTGACACATTCATTGATGAAATAGCATCAATAAGCTTTCCTTCATATAATGGGCAAACAATCGTAATTGCAGAAAAAACAACATAAAGCAATCCATAAACAATGATTTTTTTATGCAATGGTTTGGTGTATTTTATATAAAATTTAAAAATTTCTTTCATGTCAAAAATCTACCTTTTTTATTTTTACTTTGATTAAAATCAAAAATAAAGCACTGTAAATCGACAATGTTAACAGTGATGAAAGCCATGTAGCTTCATAGCCTCCACAAACAACACTAAAAGAAGGTATTATCGCAAATGGATTTAGAATTGGGTGAATAAGAAGAAATTGTGAAATACAATATATTCCAATAGTCAAAACAATAATCACAGTTTTTCTCTTCTTTAATAAATATATATAAAGTCCAACTAAAACATAAAATAACAACTTTATAAGATCTAAAATCAGCGTTAATAATAAAGCTTTTCCAATTGACATTAATTTTAAACATTCTGGTATGGCGTTAAAGTCGGCACTCGCAGAATAATATTTATTTCCCATGTAATATAAAGTGTTTGTGTCTGATGGATAGCTCAAAAAGTCAAAAAGATGCTCTGTATCCACTAATATCTTTGTGCTAAAGAAAGTATAATTTTTATATCCAAATAAGCCTATGCTCGTTATAAAAAAACACGCAAAATAAATACAAACAACACTGATTACTATTGCTGAAATAATTCCAAGATATGTTTTAAATTTCGAATTATAAACTTGCTGATAAAATTCAAATAAGTTATTTCTCTTATATTCACTTAAAATCATAAAAGTAAATAGAATATAAAATATAGGCATAAGAAAAGCAATTAGTGAATCCGAGCCTACATTTACTAAAAAATGTCCTAATATAGATTCTTCAGTCACTTCCATATTTTTTTGAACTCTTTGTTTTAAAATCTTATATTTTGTTGAAGCATCAACATATTGTTGATGTATATGTTGAATTGTATTTGATTTAGAATAAATTTTATTTAACATTGTATAATCAAAATCGAATGTTTGATTCCACTTTTTTACATGATCTTTAATTCTTGTATTCGCATAACAATTGATATCCATTTTCGTTATTACTAACATATCTTTGTAATATTCATCCTGTGTATACAAACCTTTTTTTATTTTCGTTTCCATATCTTTTAGATAATCAATTTTCCAGTCGCAATATTTAAGGAAATTATCCCAATCCTCTTCATCTGATTTTCCTAATACCGTTTTTAAACTTTTCATTCTAATCTTCACCGATATTGCTTCTTCAAGCTGATTGTTAATGTCATTTTCTGTATCCATTTGCGAATTTATATTCACAACAGATAAAAGATTTAGACACAAAAGAGCAAATATAAATAATTGCGTTTTTTTCATTTTTAATATTGAGAATACTTGAATCAACATATCTTCACCTAGTTAAATCTTTCTTTTCTACACAAACAAATTCAATAATCATAAAGATTACATTAAAAAATATGGTTAACGCACTTTTTAAAATTACATGATTGGCCGCATAAGCCTGTATATAACTATATATATTCAAATTACTACTAAAAAAAACAGACAATAAAGAAAGTAATATATACACAAAATAAGTATTCATTTCATCTTTTAAAAGGATTGACAGAAATTGGATTAAGTGAATATATGACAAAAAAGATACAAAAAATAACGGAAAACTATTCAAAACAGATTTTAAAGCATAAACCAACTCATTATTTTGTATCACAAATTGTTCAAAGCCACCACCATACAAAATAAAACACATAAAAGATACTGTTCCAAAGAGAAGTATTGAACAAAAAACAGTTATAATTCCATAAATAAAATTTCGTACGAATACGAGTTCATATTTTTTTAATGGATATGAAAATAAGATTTGATATCCTCCATATCCAGAAAATTCTTTTGACCATATATCTCCGTTTAATAGGAGAATTAAAAACAACAAAATCCAAAGGATATAATTTCCATTCTGAACTTCTTTTAAAGAATGAAATAAAGTTGGCTTACCTTCCACTATTCCATCTAACATATTCAATTTTTTATTTTTTTGATCTATTTTTATTTGCTTCTTCAAATCCTGTTGATTTCCATTAACTATACAAAAATCAATTCGTTGATTCACATAGTTTTTTTTAATTCCATAAATCAAATTTTCATTTCTTAGTAATCTATATTTGAGTATATTTGTATCATCTTGATTTTGATACGCATATACGAGATTGTTTGTAAGTTGTAATTCTTCTAGCCAAAATTTTAATTCATCTTCTTTATCTTCATTATTGTATTCAATATCATATGTAAGAATATCGATATGACTTTGTTCATATCTTGATGACTCCTTATATTTATCGACTTCATTTGGATAAGCCTGATTAAATTGATAAGAGTCATAAAAAAATCCAATCATCATACAAATTAAGCAAAGAAAAAGACTAGTTATCGTTCTTTTTGAAAAAAAAGAATAGATTTCATATTGTATGTAATTTTTCATTCTGAACACACTTTTAAATAATGTTTTTCTAATTTCTCTAAAGTAAAATCATTATTTAGAATATCTACAATCCTTCCTTTATACATGAATATAAAACGATTACTAATTTCTTTTAATTGATTGACTTCATGAGATGACCATAAAATGGTCGCGCCTTCCTCGTTGAGTTTCTTCAAATGTTTTAAAACCTTTTTCTTTGTTTGAATATCCAACCCATTTAATGGCTCATCCAAAATAAATAATTTTGGCATTTGCATCATAGTGAGAGATAACATCAACATTTGTTTCATTCCAACCGAATAATATTTTACTTTTTGTTTTAACTTGAGTCCTAATCCAGAAAAATCCTTATATTGTTCAACAGTATCATCTGATATTTTCTTTAATTTCGAGAATAATTTAAAGTGTTCATTTCCATTTAAATCCGGATATAAAGTTGGATATTCAATACTGCAACTAACGCCTTGTAAAGCCTTTTTTCTTTCTGTTAATGGATATCCATTCAAGTAAATCGTACCCGTATCAATTGTTGAAAATCCCATGATACATTTCATTAAAGTTGATTTTCCTGATCCATTAGGTCCTACAAGAGCAACAATTTCCTTTGGATATAGTTCAATAGAAATATCACTTAATATATTTCTCTTATTCAATTTCTCAATTTTTAATATTGAATCCATACTTGTTTCCTTTCTAAAATATCCAAGTACAGAAATACTTGGATTATAACAAAGATAGATAAATTAACTGTTTGTTGGAGATACTTTAGCTCCACTAGGGGCAACACAAACAACTAAGCTAGCACACTTTGCGCCACATCCACTACCTTTTACTACTCCAAAATTAATTGTACAATTACATGTACATTTTCCTAACACACCTGCAGGATTCACCTGTGGTTCAATTAAATAATTCATACGTTCACCTTTTTAACCTTTCAAATATATATCTATCTTATGTTATCTTTTAATGTTTTATACATGCTCAAAACTTGATCATGCACAGTTTTTCTGTATACCTCACAATTTGGTTTAAACCCATGCCTTTTCCTATAGATTGGGCAGCTTCCACCATTACAAATTGGCAAGATATCACAGTCGGCGCACTTTTTATCCATTGTCGGATCTTCTAATAGATTTTCATAATATTCACAGTTTTCTATATCAACTGGAAAATTTGAAATATTACCAATAGAATTCTCCTTATTTCCCATTAATTCCCAACATTTATATAGAGATCCATCTGAATCAACAACAAATGAGTTATACATATCACAAACACACCAATTTCCAATTATTATTGGATAAGAATTTTGGTTTTTAAAACGAAAATTAATTTTCTCTTTATACTGTTTTACTTCTTCTTTTATCCTTTCAAATTCATCAACAGTATACACATCATTAAATCCTGTATCTTTCATATCCGTTATAATTGCTGGATAAAAATCACAATAACGATCCAATTCATTTTCATGCATGTATAAAATCAAATCTTTACACCCAAAATAATTCTTTCGATTTATATTCATACGAATACTTATTCCTGGAAAATTTTCATATTTATACAATTTCTTAAATGATTTCAAATTATTTATGATTGTATCAAAAGTTGGCTTTTTTCCAATTAAATACCGAGTTTGATCATGCAAAGTTTTAATTCCATCTAATGTGATTTGAATGCTTTTTACTTTTAAATTCATTAATTTTTCTAATATTTTATCGTTTAATAAATATCCATTTGTTACAATATTTGCTTCATATTCAATATTATATTCTTGACATATTTTTAAAAACTCTTTAGAAAGTTGCTCAATTCTATTCATTTCTAATAAAGGTTCTCCACCATACCAGGTAACATTCAACCCAATTAAACTATTCGCATTACTTTTTACAAATTGAACAATGTCACTTGCAGTTTCATCTGTCATAGATGAATTTCTCAAGACATCCTTTTCATAACAATATGGACATCTGAAATTACAATTTGATGTTGGTGCGATTGTTAGACCTAATTGTTTTGTCGAAAACTTGGAAATGAACATATTATGTTTAATCATATTTAATTCATCCGCACTTTCATCAACTAAAAAACCTCCATGTTTTAAGTCATTTCTCAATTGAGCACCTAAGTCATCTACTGATTTTTTGTATAATGCATAATCTTCTTTTGTCATTTGAGCTAATGCATTTGTTCTCGCATTATAAGCTACTATTTCTTCTTCATGGCAAAGAAAATGGTTATATTTTGATTTCTTTAACATTCTATCCCTCTATTTCTTGATTACACTTTAGTTTGATCAAAATTAAAAAACAACCTAATCGGATTATCAGGTTGTTATTTGGCATTAAGACGTATAAATGATATACCATTCTCTTCTTTCACTTGTTTTAATTTGTATTTTTTTATAAATTTTAAATTCACTTTTTCTATTCCATCATAACAAATTGGATCAGTCGTTTTAAATGAAATTATTTTATTTCCAAAATGAGATTGAATAAGGATACTTATTTCTTTTTGATTTTTTAACATATTCAAAGTATTCATAAAGAACAAAGTTAAATCATCTTCCTCAAACTCATTTAAGTCACATCCAACAAAATGTTGTATATTTTTATTCCAATCTATATTCGATAAAGCAATACTAAGCGATATATTTCCTGTATATAATGAATTAAATTTTTTTATTGCCTTCTCATTCATATTTTTAAAATGTTCTTTTGCTTGCAATGGATCGTTATTTTCAAAATCTTCTGAAATTTTTTGATTGTCATGAATGAGAGTATGTAAGAATCCGAAAGTAGAATTGTAATTATTTTGTACAAATTCCAGTTCCTTTTTTAGATATTGTTTCTCTTCCTCAAGCTCTATATTTTTAGTGAAAAATGAAAAGAAATATAAATAACATACGTTCGAAACAAAAAGGCCCATTAATATCATTAATAACATCATATCATTTGCTTCATCGTTTAATGCTTGAATCATAAATAAACATAGAGTTGCAGGCAAAACGAACATTAAAAATTTCTTTTCTACTTTATCCAAATATAAAAACGGCATATACGCAACAAGAATAACAAAAAGCATACTTATATAAGTAACAATCGATTGACGACTATATATATAGGCTCCAACAAACTGCTGCAACAAATCAACCAATTCTATACAAATCCAATAAGAAATAGATAAATATAGTGCATCTGTCAGTTTTCTTTGAAATGCATATTGAATATAAATCGCATAAACCGTTACATTAATAATCGCATTAAAAAATAGATACAGGTTCAGATAAGAATTTAATAGAACGCAAACAATTAATGTGAAGGGAAATAAAATTATAATTTGCTTAAAGAAGAATTTTAAATGATACGATAAAACTAGACTCAGTGCTAGTAATAAAACCATATGTATTAGCCATACATTGATCATACTGTTTTCACCATTTCCTGTAACCAATCTTTTTCAAACTGTTTCTTATAAAATCTAGAAACTGGAAGTTTACTCTCATTTTCTAAATACACGTCTTGCTTATCCAAATATTTTATTTTCTTTACATTCACAATAATAGATTTATAGCATTGTGAGAAACTTTCATTTTTAAGTTTGCTATTCCAATAACTTAGTGAATAGGGCGTTTTAATTTTATGATGTTCTAAATATAAATACGTATGTTTACGCTCATACTCTAAGTAAAAAATATCTTGAACACGCACTTTTGTTCCTGATAATTTTTCATCAATTAAATAACGGTTTTCTTCCAAATACTCATCAACAACAGGAGATATCCATTGATTAAATTGCGTTTGAGAATAAGGTTTTAATAAATAACGATCCGCTTTAATGGTATAGCCATCAAGTAAATATTTTTGGTACTTACTCGTAATAATAATATGACAATTATTATTATTTTTTCTTAAGGTATCTCC
>CAVGPK010000038.1:0-18078 GCA_963631155.1 bacterium
TTAACTCGGTGCTAATAATTTAAAATTTTTGGGACATTTTCAATTTTGGTTGACAGACCCCAAAACATTTAACCATTTTTTGCACTAACATCAAAAAAAATATAAGTATTGATATATATTAATGTGTGTGAAAAAGTTCATGCATTGTGAACAAAACATCGAAAATGAATTACTATAATGTATACACGAATTTAATTCTCCTTACTGCGAAGTATCAGGTTGCGCATAAGTGTAAACCTGCAAAAAATCATGTTTCCGGTAAACTAAGAAGTGCATTTAGAAAAATCATGCAAAAATCACTAATAAATTAAAAGATGCATTTTAAAATGTTATTAAGTCTAAATTGCATAAAATCGACAAATTAAAAAGCACGCAAATTTAAATAGAAAATTAAGCCTATGGAAATTTCATAGACTGTTTCTTTTTATAAATATTGACAAAAATCATCACTTTTTGTTTTATTTTTAACACTTCTCTTTTTTAAACTATTTCCAAGACAAACAAGTCATTTCACATTAAAGCATCTTTCTTCATATTCAATTTCTACTTTTTATTTATATTGAACCAATCATTTTAATTACATCATCATAACATAGACTTGCTGCAATTAAATGTAATTTATAAATCGATTCAAAATGTTTTTAATATTTTCAATTTGTGACTCAAAAGGTGTTTGAAAATCTAAAATACACTCTTTTCCCAAATCCATTCTTAAAACTGCAGATTTTCCTGCAGGTCTAATTCCAAGATCATCTATTTCATAATTTCCAATGTGCTGACGTAAAAAATCACTTAGTTCCTTTTGTTTGTTCGCTATTCCATTGAATGTTAAATCGATTATTCCTCGATCCATTTTATGTTGTATATATACATTTCTATTTAAGTTTAATTGTGTATAATAGGTTGGCCAACCTCCCTTTCTACTTTTTTTCATGTTTTTATTTACTAATTGTAAATCAGGATAATTCAATCTTGCATATTCAACATAGCTACGCCAAAATTCTGTTGCCGCGTTATCTACAATCTTTTTATATGGTGTTTTAGAAAACTCCAATGCCTGTTTTATTTCTTCATATCTTAATTTACTATACAAATCAGATTTAGATTGAAAATAATCGATTAGCTCTTCAAAATTTACAGAATACGGATAGCTTTTCGCTTCCTCATTATTTGTTATATATTCACTAGAAGCACATATAAAAACAAAATAAGCCACATACTCCTTATTTATTATTCCAATATCGCCTCTCTTAAAATATCGTTTGCATTGATCAGGTTGAGCTTCCGCGCCTACTTTATCTTCGATTAAAATCGCATATTTCTTACCATTACTTTCAAAAATAACAGTTATATCTGACTCTCCCCATGTTGGATGAGTTTTTGACAATTCAATTTCAAGAATCTTCGGATTTTGAAAGTTATAATCTATTATTTTTTGTATAAACAAATCAATAAAGTTTTTATCAAGAGCAAAAGAATTAAGTAGTAATGTATCTATATCTCTTTCACAAACATTGCCAAAATTGTATGTATAAGAATAAGTCTTAACCATTAAATTCATCTTCTTCCTGACTTATTTTTCTTTTCAAATGATAGTTATTCTTATTTGAATACATCTCTTTATCCATACATACTAAGAAATCTTCCATACTCATTTCTTCATCAAATTTTGCACAACCAATCGAAGCGCTTAATGTAAATAATTCCTTTTTTGATTCATTTAAAAGGTTGATATTCTTTTTTATTTCTTCGATCACCTTGTTTAAACCGATTTCATCCTCACCCACTAACAATACGATAAATTCATCTCCCGCATAACGAATCGCAATACTTTGTTCAGAAATCGATTTAAACAATATATCCCCCATCGCACAAATAGCTTGATCACCAACATTATGTCCAAAATCATCATTGATACTCTTAAAATCATCAATATCAAGCATAATTCCATATAAAGATTTCTTATTTAATGCTTCTTTTTTGGTCAACATAAAATTTAAATATCTTCGATTATATAAACCAGAAAGCTCATCTGTATACACATTTTCTGCATACATCTGCATCTGAACAAACGCAAGCGCTAACGCAACCGATATCCACGAGGTGGTGATTCCATAAAAAAACAATTGAATCAAAACTCCCGCAAGACAAGGTCCTACAAAATAGTGCACAGGAAAGAAATTTAAATTAATTCCTCGCTTTTTCGAATCAAAAACCAAATAAATACTATACGCAAAATAAATCAGAATTGAAATATAGCCTAAAATTACTCCATCACTTCTTTGATAGATATTATTTGAAGATATTCTAAATAAAACACCTGTACCAAAAAGATTGATTACAATCGCAACTATTTCAATCATCCAAGGAATCATGATGATCTTCAAATTTCCAAATGTCTTCTTATAATTTCGATAAATACGTAGTTCCACATAAATACACCATAATAAGGCAATAGATACTGTACAAAAGAAACTTACACTACTTGCCATATAATTTAAAAAATAAGCCCACGAAGCATCTTTACCATCCACATAAAATGAAATAGTCTCAAAAAAGGCTCCTAGTAAATTGATATAGGCCATTCCATCATAAAATTTATCTTCCGTATGAACATTCTCTCGATTCTTTTTACGACAACTCAAAAGATAGCCCATCATAGTCATTGTTACACCATTCGCTACCAATATTTCTTCCCAAGCAATCATATATATCTTCTTCCATCTATACAATGATACCAAAAACCATCCGCAATTACCATTTTTTAAAGTTATATTTTTTTAACAATCCTCTATAATTTCAACCCAAATGATTTTTCTTAAATCAATCTTCTCTTTTACAATTTGAATTTCACTTAAAGAAATATTGATTCTTGCGACCACCCCTTTTAATTTTACAATATCGGCACCATGCCGATATTCAACCTCAACCATCATTCCCTTTTCTAATACATACATCCTACGATTTAACTCTTCAATATCATCCTCAGACAATACTCGCTTTGAAACCTCTTCTCTTTCCTGCTCCCTTAATAATTCTTTAAATCCCCTTAAAGAATCAAAACTCGAAAATATATTCGCTCTTTGTACTAAATCCATCATGCCTTATGTCCTCCTATAGTCATATTTCTATATCTAGCCGTAGCCTTATCTTGATAGCTCGTCCCCTTTAAACAAGCGTTCTTTCCATATAATTTTCTAATTTTCAACATTGCTTGTTGAAGACGCTTTTCCTTTTCCAAAACCTTGTAATCGGTAAATAAATCATATTGTTCATACATTTCATTCTTAACATTCCCAAACGAAATACTAATTTGGCGAATCGGATAATTTTTATCAACAACACGATCATATAAAAGTTCAAACTCCTCCATTAAAATATAAAAAGAATTTGTACAACAAGAAATCTTTGTAGATCCTCTCGTTGCCGGACGACAATCCTTCGAATACGATACAAATAATGCGATATGATTTGAAACCAAGTGCTTTTCAACAAGCTCTAAAACATTAGTATCTACCATTTCTCTTAAAATGATCTTCGCATCCGTATAATTATAATCTTCAAATAAAATTTGCGAATTTGACACAGAATTTGCGCTAGGCCGATACGCCTTAATATGTCGCATTTCAACAGGCTCTTTTCCATATGCATGATCAATTAAAATTTCTGCATTAATTCCAAATTCTCTATATAATATTTCTTCTGGAAACTGCGTTAAATCCTTTAAAGTATAAATACCCAACCTATGAAGATGGTTTTGTGTTCCTGTTCCAATCATCCAAAAATCCGTTAAAGGAACATGCGTCCATAAAGTTTGACGAAATAATTTTTGATTCAAAACCCCCATATTATCAGGTGTATGTTTAGCCGTAATATCCAAAGCAATTTTAGCCAAAAACAAATTCGTTCCCATACCAACTGTAGCAGTTAATCCCGTCTCATTTAAAATCATATTTAAAATTCTTTTTGCGAGATCTTTTGGCGAACACTGATACAATTCAAGATACGGCGTAAGATCCAAAAATGCCTCATCAATCGAATAAACATGAATATCTTCTTTGGCAACATAACGCAAAAAAATAGAATAAATTCTTGCCGAATACTTCATATACAATTTCATTCTTGGAGGTGCAATGATATACTCGATATTTTTTGGGATTTCAAAAATTCGTCCCCGACTCTTTACACCCATTTTTTTTATTGCAGGAGTAGCCGCAAGCGTTATCGCACCACCACCACGACTCGGATCTGCCACAACCAAATTAATTTTAAAAGGATCCAAACCCCTTTCAACACATTCTACCGAAGCATAAAAAGATTTTAAGTCAATACAACAATAAATTTTATTCATAAAACCTCCCTACACTCTTATTTTATATAACTTTCTTTCTCATAATCAATAGAGTTATCGGAATTTTTTATAAAATTCATTTCATATCTTGCATAATAAATAAAATAATGATAAAAATAAAAAGGTGATATTTTTATGTTATTTAAAGAAATACTCGTTCAATATGAGATTGACAATAATCTTTCTCATGAACAAATGGCCTCTAAAATAGGCATTTCACTCTCTACCTATTATCGATGGGTTAATGGTGAAACAACACAACTCAGAAAAAGCACAAAACAAAAAGTTTCCGAAATACTTGGAGTCAATGTAGAAGATATATTAGAAGAAAGCGCTCGTTTTAAACCAATTCTTGGAAATGTAAAAGCCGGATATGATGCATGGGCCATCGAAGATATTGAAGGATATATTGAAGTCGGTAAAAAAGAAGCGCAAAAAGGTGATTATTTCTTACGTGTTCGTGGTGATTCTATGGAAGGAGTCAACATTTATTCTGGAGACCTTGTCTTCGTTAAACAATGCAACACTTTAGAACAAGGAAAAATTGGAATTATATTAATTGGGGATGAAGCAACGATCAAAAAAGTATATTTTAAAAATAACTTAATGATCTTAGAAGCTGCCAATCCAAAAGTAGAAACAAAATATTATACAAAAGAAGAAATAGAAAATATACCTGTAAGAATTATTGGTAAAGCCCTATTTTTACGTCGTGACCTCGATTAAAAAAGACAGAATTTTCTGTCTCTTTTATTTAACACTATCAAAGAAATCAAGACATCTTTGTTTATAATCGCTCGCCTCATCATAAACACCATGTCCATAATTTGAATCATAAAGATAAATGTCACAATTTAAAGCCTTGGCAAGTTGCTTAGAACCCTTAGCCGTTACAATTTGATCGCCCTGGCTACCAAGCACTAAAACAGGACACTGAATCTTTTTAAGTTTTGAAGAACAATCAAAATCTTTACATGCACTTGCCAAAATAATAAATCGTTCATACTCCTCATCTGTAATCCCTTTATTCGATAAAATTAAAGTATCATGATACGCATCAACTGTGGCTTTAGAATAGACAAAATTCACAAAACTTTCAAGAAGAGCATCCTCATCCTTTTTTTCAGCTAAATCAATCCATGTATCAACAACACCATTAAACGTATCATTTGCTTTAGCTAAAGTAGAACCCAAAACCATCGCATGCACTAACTTTGGATATTGAATCGCAAGACATTGTGCAATCATACCGCCCTGGCTCGCACCAAATATATAGGCATCCTTAATTCCTAATGATTCCATTTTTGAGGCTGTATCTCTAGCCATATCCTCAATACTATAACCAGACTGGATGTTTTTAGCACGATCAAAAACATAAACTGTATATTCATCCGTAAAATCTTTATATGCATCTTCAATCGCATCTTTTAAATTCATGACACTATGAATAGAAAGACCCGGAAGAATCACAAAGCTCTTTTTCCCACTACCAAACGATATATAATCCATATCTAACGTTTCCTTTTGCTTACTACATCCAACCATACTCAAACACAATACACAACATAAAATTAATACAAATCTTTTTTTCATAGTTTTCTACACTTTCTTAATAAATCGATGCTTCCCATGGATAGATTCATAAATACGGATTTCACAATTATTAGGTTTTGGACGCCATTTCATTCCATTATTTCGATCCTCTAAATACCCACATAAAGTTCGAATAATACCACCATGACAAACAATAAGCACATTCTCATATTCCTTTGCTTCAAGCTCTTTCAAAAAAGATTGACTTCTTGAAATCATTGATTGAACAGGCTCTACTGTTTTAGGTGCTTTAAAAATTTCAGGCAACAACCAATACTTTGTCATATGAAAACCTAATTTTGAGTATTTTCTTAATTCATAATCGCCAAAATTAACTTCAATAATTCTTGAATCTGTAATCACATCATTTTGGGAAATATTACCTATAATGGATGCCGTTTGAACCGCACGTTTAAGCGGACTAGCATATACCGCATCAAAAGAAATATTTCCAATTTCTTTTCTTTTCTGAATAGCTTGCCCAATACCGATTGAATTTAAAGGCTCATCTGTTAACCCCTGCATTAATTGATTTTTATTTAAATTGGTTTGTCCATGTCGTGTAATCCATATCTTCACAATATATCTCCCTTTAAAAAAATAGCGAAAAATCGCTATTTATGAAAAACTTTCTAAAATAAATTTTTGAGTATTTAAACACTGTTTTAAACGCGTTTTTGTATCCGTGGAATCATTAAATTGAATATTATTTGACTTAGCTATGTTGGAAGCATATTCATCCAAATAAATATGTAAATCTGTATAAGTTTCATCATCTAAATCTAATACAATATTTTCATTGTTTTCGCAAACTTCATCCATCTTATCCAAAGATTCTAATAAATGATCGACTGTTTGAAGATTCAATTTATCATTTTTTGCAGCCTTTAGATATTTATTCAATCGATATTTAAAAACCATATAATCATAGGATCCATCCTCTTTCATTGTGTTCACTTTTTTCTTAACAAGTAAAGATCCTACCGCAACCGTTGCCCCTGTAGCACAAAGAGCAATTCCTTTTCTTTTCTGTTTTTTCGTTAAGTGAAAACGTTTAAAAAATAACATAATCTGTACCTACCTTACATACATTGTACTCTTAAAAAGATAAATTATCTATAAAACATTTGCATAAAAGTAGTAATTAACATACTACACACAATAAACACGACAATTAGCACAATAAAAAAACTTCTTAATTTCTGCTTCACCCTACATCATCTCCCTATAAAGTTTTGATTTCTTACGAATATTAGAATCCACATAATCACTCGTTAATTGTTCGCTAAGAGTCTTTTCTTCACCCATAAGATTTGTACCTAATCCTGCACGATTATCCTTGATTTTATATCCTAAAGCCGCTAACACAGTAGGAAATAAATCCATAGTCGTAAATTCTCGATTTTTTTCCTTCTTAGGTGTTACACAAGAATGAATAAACGTATTCCAAATTCTTCTTTCAAAATGAGAATCATAATTCCTATGAATATATTCAGCTGCCATACTCGTATGATCTCCTTGTATCACGACAACTGTATCTGAATAAAAATCCTGTTTTTCAAGCCATTGAAAAAAATGCTTTAAATTTTGATCTGTATGATAAATTGAATTAGACAATCCATCCTCAAACTTATTTTCGCATTTACTTGATTGATAACCATAAGGATGATGCGTATCTACAGTCAACATCGTAAAATTAAAAGGTTTTTCGCTTTTTGAAAGTTCAATCAGTTTATCTTTAGCAAACGCAAACAATTTATCATCTTCAAAACCCCAAAATTCATGATAATTCTTATCCAGTTTTCCCTCTTCTTTTAGTTTTACAATATCATCAATTTCATAATGTCCATGCTGCTCAAAAAAGGATTTGCGTCCACCAAAAGAAGCATCCGAACCAATCATGAACACCTGTTTATACCCATCTTTATCAAGGATATCTCCAAGCGTTGTTACTTTGGGCATAAAAGGTACTTTATCTTTACAAAATTTATGCTTTAAGCTAAAAATCAAAGGAAGACCACTAGAAGAAGCAACAATACCACCTGTTGTCCATCCTGTTCCTGTCAGAACTTTTCCACCACCAATTTTATTATTCTGAGAAAAGGAAATATTTTTTTTAGTTAACTCAGTAAGAAAAGGAAGTAACTCCAAATCACTATTTCCGCCTTCTTCCTTTAAGGCATACGTTGTTTCCATAGATTCTAAATATATATAAATTAAATTTTTTTTATTTTCAGGTGAAGAATATTCAATTTCTTTAAAATATTGATTGTAAAAATCTGTTTTCTTAAATTGATTATAGACATATTGAAAAAAACAAATTTTATATAAACCATAAACAATGCATATAATCAAAATGATATATGAAAATATTTTGGGAATCCAACATAAGCATAGTCCAAAAATAATGGCAGGAAGGCCACACTTTTTAAACCAATCAAAGATAAATTGAGTATTCGTACCTTCTAATGGAACTTTTACGTGGTATACAATCTGTTCAAAGCTTGACAATCCAAAATAGGAATATGACCAATTTGCAGATATTGAAAGCATAAAACCAATTGTTATGACTAAAAAACTCATAGTTTACCTCCCTTAAGCTAAAAATAGGTCAAACGACCTATTTATTACACTTATTTTTTAATGTCTGACTAGGACGAAATTTAGGCAATTTCGTAGCCGGAATTTGCATCTTCTCTTTTGTGATTGGATTAATTCCCATTCTTGATTTACGATCAAAAATTTCAAACTTTCCAAAAGCAGTTATATCAACACGACCATCACTAGCTAAAGCATCGCTCATTTCATTAAAAATAAGATCAACCGCATATGCAGCATCTTTTTTTGAGATATTTAATTCCAAAGATAAAGTATGAGTCAACGACTCTTTATTTACATATTTAGGCATATTAAAACTCCTTCTTTAAATCACGAATCATCAAATCGGAAGCACATTCACTAGGATGCTTACCATTATATAAAATTTGATAGACTTCTTCGCAAATAGGCATTTCAATTCCATTTTCTTTCGCAACACGATGAACAATTTTTGCGGTACGAACACCTTCAACCGTTTTCGTATTATTCTTAAAGAAATTCTCTATAGAATTTTCTTTTCCAATTTGATATCCTGCTTCAAAATTTCGTGAATGAACACTAGTACAAGTAACGATTAAATCACCAATACCTGTAAGTCCCATAAATGTTTCTTGTTTACCACCAAAATGAACACCATAACGAATCATTTCTTGTAAACCACGAGTAATTAGGGCTGCACGCGTATTATCTTGATAACCAAGTCCAGATAAAATTCCAGAAGCAATAGCCATAACATTCTTAATTGCGACTCCTAATTCACTTCCTACTTCATCATTTCCTGTATATATACGCATATATTGATTCGAAAATAAATTTTGTACAATTTTTGCATCCTCATCCTTCAAACTAACCGCATCAATTGTTGTTAATAAACGAATCACTACTTCTTCAGCATGACTCGGTCCAATTAATGAAACAACTGAACTCAATTTATCTTCATCAATACAACGACGAATAACTTGAGACATTCTTTCATTTGTGTCTGGATGAAAACCTTTAGAAACATTAATGATAATCACTTTTTTATGTACTAAATCATTAATTTGTTGACAAATGGATTCAATTGCAATTGTAGGAACGGCTAATAAGATAATATCCGCATCTAATACACAATCAATGTCTGTTGTTGCATGCAAATCTTCATTTAATTTAACATCATCAAAATATTTAGAGTTTTGATGGTTTATATTGATATCTTCTACTTCTTTTTCATTAATTCCATAAAGAATTACTTCTTGATGATTGTCTTGAAGAACTTGAGCTAAAGCTGTTCCCCAACTACCACTACCAATAACTACTGTACGCATATAATCTCCTTATATTATGATCTCTTTCGTGCCAAAATTTTAATAGGTGTACCAACAAAGCCAAATGCTTCTCTTAATTTATTTTCAATATATCGAGAATAACTAAAATGTAGCAATTCAGGTTCATTTACAAATAATACAATTGTTGGCGGTTCTACAGCTACTTGAGATGCATAATAAATTTTCAGTTGCTTACCCAAATGAGGTTTTGCTGGATTCATCATTTGTGCATCTAAAATAACATCGTTTAATACATTCGTTGGAATTCTTAAAGTACAAGCATCATGAACCTGGTCAATTAATGGCAATAATTGATTCACTTTGCTACCTGTTAATGCAGATGTAAAAGCAATCGGCGCATAACTTAAATATAAAAACTGCGCACGAATTTCTTTTTCTATTTTGCTCATTGTTTTCTCATCTTTTTCAACTGTATCCCATTTATTGTATACAATAATAACGCCTTTACCAGCATCATGTGCAAGTCCTGCAACATGTTTATCCTGTTCACGGATACCTTTTTCACCATCAATCAAGAATAAAACAACATTGCTTCGATCAATTGCGCTTAAAGCTCTTAAAATAGAATATTTTTCAATATTCTCATAAATTTTACCTTTTTTTCGAATACCGGCCGTATCAATAATCATATATTCCTTATCTTCAAAATGAAAAGGTGTATCAATCGCATCTCGAGTTGTTCCTTCTACATTGGAAACAATAACGCGATCTTCTTTTAAAATTGAATTAACCAAACTAGATTTACCTACATTTGGTCTTCCAATAACGCAGAATGATGTGATTCCTTCATAAGCAGCAATATTCTTTTCAGGAAGTTTTTCCATAACAAGATCCAATAAATCACCTAAGCCAATTCCATGAGCACCACTTAATGAAACAGGATCACCAAGTCCTAAAGAATAAAATTCGTACACATTCATTTGCATTTCTGTATTATCTACTTTGTTTACGGCCAAAATGACTGGTTTTTTTGACTTTTGTAACTTTCTTGCGATGGCCATATCATCTGTCATTACACCTTCTTTTGCGGATGTTAAAAACACGATTACATCCGCTTCTTCAATCGCAATATCCACTTGCATATTGATTTCATTAGCGAAAGCTTGATCTTCAATTTGTATACCACCTGTATCAATCAATCTAAATGTTTGTGTTAGCCATTCCACTTCCCCATAAATTCGATCTCTTGTAACACCTGGAGTATCGTCAACGATACTTTTTCTTTGTCCAATTAATCGATTGAAAATTGTTGACTTTCCAACATTTGGACGACCAACGATGGCCACAGTACCTCTTATCATAATGTGGTCTCCTTATCTTAATCTACTAAATCTAATACTTTTTCTACAACTTCATCAATAGTTAAAGATGAAGTATCGATTTCTGTTGCATCACTTGCCTTTTTTAAAGGCGAAATTTCTCGATGCGTATCTTGGTAATCTCTAGCAACTATATCTTGATATATCGTTTCATAATCGGCATCTATTCCTTTAGAAATATATTCATCATATCGTCTTTGTGCACGCGCCTTACTCGATGCAGTCATAAAAATTTTAACTTCTGCATCTGGTAAAACAGTTGAACAAATATCACGCCCATCGACAATAAACCCTTTATCTTTACATACTTGTTGTTGTAAAGAAACTAATTTTTTTCTAACAACACTTAATTGAGAAGTTATGGATGCACGCATAGAAACATCATTCATACGAATTTCTTTTGTAACATCTTCACCATTTAGTAAAACACGATTATCTTGAGTAAATTCAATATGTAGAGTATCCATGATTTTTCCAACTTCATCATTATTCTTAGGATCGATATTTTCCTTAAGTGTAGAGTAAGCTACACAACGATACATAGCACCTGTATCTAAGTGCTTCATATTTAATTTTTCAGCAACAATATCCGCAATGGTACTTTTTCCAACACCACTAGGACCATCAATAGCAATATTAATTTTTTTCATGAAAGAACCTACATAATATTTTTAAACTGCAAAACTAAATAAGCAATAATGCCTACTAAAGCTAAAATTAAAACAACTAAAATAATATTTAAGAAGACTTCTGATTTTTTCTTCTTTTTCTTACTTTTTGCACTCTTTTCAAAATCTTTTGTCTTCATACGAATTTTTGCACTTGGCATCGCATCTAATTCATCTCTAGCTTCTTTAACCTTGGCCTTTTTCTTCTTACTTTTCTTTTTAGGCTTTTCTTCTGGTTCCACGTCATCAAATTCATCATGAGACATCTTCATTAAATCCAATTCATCATCAACAGGACGAACAACATCTTCATTAGAAAGAACAATTCTTTCAGATGTATTTTGTTGGCGCGAAGCTACTCGAGGTATTTCTTGTGTTTTTTCATTTTGAATACGAACAGTAGAACCTGAAGTATCTTCATCTTCACTCATAGGTAAAAAGTGTTGATTTCTTTTTAAAGTATCCGTTGTCGTATCCAATTGCTTTAAAATATTAATTTGCGTATCATCTGTAATCCGATTACCATTATCAATATTATATTGTTTTACTTCACCCAATAAATCCTCCATAACAGGTGATGTTGGTATTTCTTTAACTTGTGGAGAAACACGAACCGTATCATGTGGATATAAAGGTTTATTCGCATGATTAGCTGAATTAATACGTGATAATCTTTGCGGTTTTACAATATCTGCTTGAGCAGCCGTTGTTTCTTCATCAAGTTGATCTCTTAAATCTTGATATCTTTGTTTTCTTGATAGTTGGGCCATAATTACCTCCTAAACATTCTAAGTCATTATACACTAAAAGTGGCAAAAATAAAAATAGGCGTTTTGCCTATTTTGCACGTCCAGAATATTTTCCATCGTTTGTATTTACTACAATCATTTTATCCTGATTAATAAATAATGGAACTTTTACTTCTAAACCCGTTTCTAATACAGCATTTTTACTAGCAGAAGTAGCTGTATCTCCTTTTACTGCCCCTTCACATTGAACAACTCTTAAAGTTGCTTTATCAGCCAAAATGACACCTAAAATTTCTCCTTCATAACTTGAAATATTAACAGTATCATTAGCTTTAATAAATTTTCTTTCCCACTCTAAACGATCCATAGGAATTTCTACTTGTTCGTATGTTTCATTATCCATAAATACCATTGAATCTTCTGTATCATACAAATATTGCATCTCACGTTTTTCAATATCAGCAGGCTTTACTTTTTCTCCACCACCCCATGACAATTCAACATTACTTCCTGTACGAAGATTTCTTACTTTCGCCTTAACAACCATGGCGCTACGAGCAGTTTTATTTTGAGAACAATCCAAAACTACATAAATATCATTATCTACACAAATTGTTTGTCCTGGTTTTAAATCATTTGAACTAATCATTTTTAAGTCTCCTTTTTCAACCTTTATTATTTTATATGACCCATTTAAATTGTCAAGAAAAAGAAAAAAGCACTTTAGTGCTTTTTCTTTTATCGAAAGGATCGACAATACATTTCTTACGTGTTAAAGGAAGGATATATACACATAAGATAATAGTTTGAGATGAAAGGTGAGCCATACTTTCATTTCTCTTACCAAAGATATAATACACCTTAAAACAGGAATTGTAAACCCTTTCAATAAATTAAATCAAAATTATGCATTTCTTTTTTATCATTCTTACCTAAATTATAATTACGATTATCGATAGCCTGTAATAAAGCTTTTTCATAATCTGAATCTTGAATTGATAAGAGAAATAATCGAATGACTTCATTAGCAAGCAATAAAGCCTTATCGTATAAATCAAAGAAACTTTCTGTACTTATTAATGCATCATCACTTGGATGAATCCAACGATTGTGTAATAAATTCATAACGTCAAATGGATCATCCGGATAATTAGGTACAATATATCCAGATAAAAGATTATCGGTATTTGTAATTGCTTCAAATGTCTTTAAACTTGCGATTTTCTTACCAGAAGCATCATAAAACATTTTTTCCATCGAATACCAATCTTTTAAACTATTATATATATCATGGCCCTTTACATCATATCCAAGTAAATTCCTTATTGCAGGTACATACACTCTGGCAATAGCACGAGTATATTCTAATGGTGCATCACATACTTCATAAAACTTAAAATTTTCAATAGTACATTCTTTTTTTACTTTCAACATGATCGCATCAATCAACGATTCAAAGCGATGATGATACCAAGCACTTTTCCCCTTACAAGTTCCTGTACGATAAAAGACATATGGATGCGTTGTTGAATCCAATGCCCAATGGCATAAATGTCCACAAACATAAGTGATCATATCCTTCTTAATTTCTGTATCTTTTTCATTTTGAATACTAAGAATAGCTTGATGGTAAAAATCATTAACATGACCAGCATGGAATGCGTTCCCTGCTTTTCTTAAATTGCTTGATTTATAAAAGTCTTTTAGATTAAGACCATGAAAAAAAAGAAAATCAGGACCATTCGAACCTATTTCAAAAAGCTGTAATCTTGGTTCTATAATCTCTTTTAAAGGTTCATCTACTTTTTCAAAAACATCTTGAGCAAATAAAGTATGTGTAATTATATTTGGCATTTTTCTACCTCCTCTAATAAGCCGTGATAAATTATATATTCTGCATAGGTGTCTAAAGCACAATATGTAGAAATAGATTTTTGAATATTCTTCTTTTCATTATCATCAATCGAATCATATGTACGATATGCATATACAGCACTCATACCATTTTGAATATCTAAATCTTTATAAGATACCTTTTTAGAAAATACAGGCAATATACTTTTCAAAGAATAATGTCCCCGCATTTTATTGTCATAAAACAAGCCACATTCAAACGGTTTTGATAAATCAATCATCCTAGAACATATATTTTCTAAATCTTCCCTATACTCTTCAAATTGATTTGCCAACTGCAACAACCTTAATTTTTCGGCACCTTCCATGTTATAAACTAAAACAGTTCCAGTTTTAGGAAGATTTTGAAGTAAGGATTGAATAAATTCTTTTCGGCAATCTTTTGTTCCAAAAAAATTAAAATGCTTTAACGGACAATTCTTATTTTCAATATGTAAACTATATTGAAAACATAAAACATCAAAAGGTTTCATACCTTCATATGGCGGTATCGCAAAGGTATCCCATTCAAAATCTAAATAAGAGATTGGATATTGAATATCTTTCATCCAAACTTTTAGTGCTGCAGAATCAATAAAGGATTTTTCATTTTTGCTTGCCATAAATTGAGCATATTGTAGACGAAAGCCGTCGATTAAATCGACATCCATATCTTTAACTTTTGTTTTCCCAGCTTTATATTCTTCAAGCTTATTTTTACTCGTTGTAAAAAACAAAATGGAATCATCTGGCTCGTTTTCTTCATTAAAACATGTAGAGTAGTATAAACATCTTCTTCCCGATGTACATTGTTTACTTCGTACAGGTGTAATTTCAGTCAAACTCATACAGTGTTTAGTCTGTTCGATCCAAGAATCCAGATTTATATCCATCTCATTCATACAAATTTCAATATTTTTAGAAAGATGATTTCTTTTATTAAATAAACAATCACTCATACAGAATAATTGTTCTAAATCCAATGATTTTTCTCGAACATAATCTTTATTTATATATATAATTTCAAACTTTATTATATTTATGCCGACATGAGCAGCAATAAGTTGATCCACTTTCATATGCACTGCTTCATGTTCTTTTGGGTATGCACTTAAATATGGATAAATAGCACAGTATCCACCATCTATTTTCTTTAAGCAAGGAATTTTTGTTCGACATTCTTTATATTCAAAACGAGCAAATAAGACAATATCAAACTTATCTAATAATTTTAAAGATATATCATTAGAGTCCATTGAATGCCCCAGACCATATTCATCTAATTTTAAATATTGTTTCCATAAATCAGAAAATGGAACATCCATCTTATAGAAATTTTCTGTATGTATTGAACGATTTGTTGAATTCCAACACAAACTAGGACATTTTTTAAATCTCAATAAATCCGTAACATGTAAAATCATATTCACCACATCTATTTTACTATTTTTGATAATTATGTAAAATATTTTTCAACTTTTGAATATATGCATTTCTGACTTCAGTTGGAGATAGTATTTCGATATACTCGTTTAAAGAAAATATATCACGATAAAACTGATACAAATCATCGGTATATAAGATATAGTCCGAATAAGCTTCTTGATGTTGAACAAGTATAATTTTATTCACCCAATATTTTTCTTTGAATAACCGTAATCCTGATTTAAAGACCCGTAATTTAATTTCTTTTAAATCATTTTGAATTAAAGAATGTTCACCAATATAGTTACGTAATTGAAAATTAGAATCTCTCAAAAAACTTCTTGTACTCATTTCGCATTTAAACATTCTTTGATTACTAAAACGATACATTCGATAATCATTACGTAAAAGTGAAAAACCAATCAAATAGTAACTTTTATGATAATGCAAAATTTCATAAGGCTCTACTTCAAAATTTTTTGGTTCTAAATCATTTAAAGATTGGTATGATAAAAGAACACAACAACCATTTCGAATGGCACGCTGTGTTGTCTCAACCATTTGTTTTTCTTTTTCATCAATTTCATATTGAAAATCCTGAAAATAATAATTTGTATCTTCTTTAATTTTAGATGATGAAATGATTTTTTCCATTGCTTCTAAATAAAGTTCCATTGATTTAAAGTCTTTTTGTGTTTGAATAAATTTATATCCTTCGCTTAGAGCTTTTTTTTCATCATCGGTAAACTTAAGAATAGGAAGATTAAATTCATCATTTAGAATATATCCACCATATCTCCCCATTTTTTCCTCGATGTTATATCCAGCTAAAACAAGTTCTTTACGAAATTCACGTATATTTCTAGGATTTACTTCTAGCGCTTCTGCCAACTGGGCTGTATTCATTTTTCCACGTGCTTTTAAAAGTTGAAGCATTCGTATACATAAACTTGTTCTATTCATAATTCCCCTCATCTAGTCGCACAAAATCTTTGTGGATAAAAGCCAAAACCATCTTTTGGTTCAAAATGTTTAGGAACGATTCCTCTTAACATCAATGGCTTTATCATATAACCAATTCCTCTTTCTAGAGCAAATCCAAAAGCTTCTCCTTTTTGGATGGCTCCTGCATCAATTAATATATTTGCAATTTCAATATTTCCAATGCTAATGGCATGCAATAAAATAGGATAACCATTAAATACCCAACTTGGACTCGCACCAAGCTCTAAACATCGTTTTACTTCATCAGCATCTTCTCTCCAAACGGCATCTAATAAATTCATTGCGATTTTTGTTTCTGCATTCATGTTCATATCCTTCTTTCTATACTTAAAGGATACAACTTAAATTGACATTATTAATGTCAATTTATTCATCTGAAACCTCTTTTGTTGTTTGAAGTCGAATCATAACATCTTCCTGAATAAGTTGATAAATACAAGAACATACAGGAATAAACACGATCATACCTATTATGCCACCTACATTTGCTCCAATTGTTACGGCAACAATCACATACATAGCAGGAAAACCAACTGAACGACCAACAACATGTGGATATATAAAATTACCTTCTACCTGCTGAATACAAATAAACATTATAATGAAATATAATCCATGTATTGGCGAAGTGATTGTGATAAAGAAAGTACATAGTAAGGCAGCAAATAAAGCTCCAAACATTGGCACCAATGCCCCAATCGCAACAGTTAGTCCAACTAAAAACGAATAAGCTACATTTAATATTAAACTACCTATTGTAACTAAAGTTCCTAGAATTAAACACTCTGTACACGTTCCACCAACATAACTTGTGAAAATTCGAATGATCAATTTTAAAATATGAGTTGTGTTAATATATACTTTTTTGGGTAAATACGCCTTTAATAAAGATATAATTTCTCTTTTTATCTGAATCTTGTTGAATAATAAAATAATAGAAAAAACAATCGCAATAAATGTAGTTAAAAAAAATGAAAAAGTAGTAGAAATAAACAAATATAAAGAACCAACTACATTGTTTACACCTCCTGAAACAATCCAGGAAGTCACCTTATGAGCAACATTATCAATCGCATTTGTTGAAAAATTATTTACATCAAACTGGATTAGGATATTATGAACAAAATCAACATCTTTAGTGACATATAG
>CAVGPK010000039.1:0-17035 GCA_963631155.1 bacterium
AAGTTGGGACATAATCAATTTGATTACATTAAGACATTATCATTTTGAAATCAGACAGTGCTTAAAGAAGAGAAAATAGCTTATTGACTTTTTATATGCCTGCATTATAATGGATGTATAAGTTGAATATTTGTTCAATTGTTCATATGTGGAGGATACTAAAATGAAAAAGAGTTACAAGATTGATGTAGATTGTGCCAATTGTGCAAACAAAATGGAAGTGGCTGCCAATGGTACAGATGGAGTAAAGAGTGCTGTTGTGAATTTCATGATGTTAAAGATGAATGTTGAATTTGAAGATGGTGCAGATCCTAAAGAAGTTATGCCTCGTGTCTTAGAAAATTGTAAAAAAGTGGAAGATGATTGTGAAATTTTCTTCTAAAGCTCAAATTTGAGCTTTTTTTTATTATTGACAAGATATATATAGATTGTATAATAGATTTGTAAAGTTGAATAATTGTTCAACCGTTTAAATGAGGTAAGAGATATGAATAAGAAACAGAAGAAGATGCTATATCGAATTATTGTGGCGTCGATATTATTTATTATTTTAAAAGTTGTTAAATTACCATTTATAGTAGAGACTATTTTATTTATGGTTGCTTACTTGGAAATTGGGTATGATATTTTAATCAAAGCTTTTAAAGGGATAAAGAATAGACAAGTGTTTGATGAAAATTTTTTAATGGCTATTGCGACTGTAGGTGCTATTGCGTTAGGCGATTATGGCGAAGGAACTGCGGTTATGTTGTTTTATCAGATTGGAGAATGGTTCCAGTCGTATGCGGTTGGAAAATCACGTCGCAATATTACGGAATTAATGGATATTCGTCCTGACTATGCTAATCTTGAAAAGGAAGATGGAACCTTAGAACAGGTAGATCCAGATGAAGTTGAGATTGGATCTATTATTGTAGTTAAGCCTGGAGAAAAGTTGCCGATTGATGGTGTAATCGTTGAGGGAAGTTCAACTTTAGATACGGCTGCATTAACTGGTGAAAGCTTGCCTAGAGAAGTAGGACTTAATGATGAAGTGATTTCTGGATGTATTAATATGACAGGTCTTATTAAGGTGAAGACGTCAAAAGAATTTGGAGAGTCTACAGTTTCTAAGATTTTGGATATGGTTGAAAATGCATCAAGTAAAAAATCAAAGTCGGAAACGTTTATTTCTAAATTTGCACGTATTTATACACCGGCTGTATGTTATTCGGCATTAGCCTTATGTATACTTCCTCCTATTGTAAATATAATTATGGGAAATCCTGCAGGATGGTCGGATTGGATTTATAGAGCCTTGACATTCTTGGTTATTTCTTGTCCTTGTGCGGTTGTGATTAGTATTCCATTAAGTTTCTTTGCCGGAATTGGTGGAGCAAGTAATGCAGGAGTTTTAGTAAAGGGATCAAACTACTTAGAAGCTTTAGCAAGTACAAAATATGTTGTGTTTGATAAAACGGGAACAATGACACAGGGTGTGTTTGAAGTGACTCGTGTTTGTAGCGAAAATGATAAGATTGTTGAATATGCAGCTATGGCAGAAAGCTATTCTTCTCATCCGATTTCGAAGAGTTTACTAAAAGCGTATGGCAAAAAAGTCGATGCTTCTCGAATTGGATCTGTTGAAGAGATTAGTGGACATGGTGTAAAGGCTGAGATTGATGGCTTAGAAATTTTAGTTGGAAATGATAAATTAATGAAGAAATATAATATTTCTTATAGTGAATGTCATGAAATTGGTACGATTGTTTATGTAGCTATGAACAAAGAGTGCTTGGGATATATTTTGATTTCAGATAAGTTGAAGGCACATGCCAAAGAATCGATTTCGGCATTAAAGAGTATTGGTGTTAAGAAAACTGTTATGTTGACGGGGGATACAAAGAGTGTTGCGGACAGTGTTGCCAAAGAATTGAATATTGATTGTGTTTATTCTCAACTTCTTCCTGGAGATAAGGTTTCTAGGGTTGAGGAGTTGTTAGCTTCTAAATCTGACAAGGAAAAGTTAGTCTTTGTTGGGGATGGTATTAATGATGCGCCAGTTCTATCTAGGGCAGATATTGGTATTGCGATGGGTGCTTTAGGAAGTGATGCGGCTATTGAGGCAGCTGACATTGTATTAATGGATGATGATCCATTAAAGATCAGTAAGGCGATTAAGATTGCGAAAAAGTGTGTACGTATTGTGTATGAAAATATTTATTTTGCGATTGGTATTAAATTGATTTGTTTGGCATTAGGCGCTCTAGGCCTTGCGAATATGTGGCTAGCCATCTTTGCGGATGTTGGTGTTATGGTTTTAGCTGTATTAAATGCGATTCGTGCATTGAATGTGAAGAATTTATAGGCGAAGTTTTTCGCCTTTTTTCTTGTGTTTATAGGTATAAAGTTGTATCTTTTTTATTGTATAGAAAAAGGAGAACAAAAATGCAGGAACTAAAACCAATTAAAGAAGGAAAAGTGCGTGAAATCTATGATAATGGAGACAATTTGATTATGGTTGCGACAGATCGTATCAGCTGTTTCGATATTATTCTTCACAATGAAGTGACAAACAAGGGCGCAGTTTTGACACAAATGTCAAAGTTTTGGTTTGACTATACGAAGGATATTTTACCAAATCATATGATTAGTGTGGATACGAAGGATATGCCAGAATTTTTCCAACAAGAAAAATTTGCAGGAAAATCCATGATGTGTCGTAAATTAACAATGATTCCAGTTGAATGTATTGTTCGTGGCTACATTACTGGTAGTGGTTGGGCAAGCTATAAGGAAACAGGTAAGGTTTGTGGTATTGAACTTCCTAAGGGATTGTTGGAGTCTGAAAAGCTTCCTGAACCAATTTATACACCAAGTACAAAGGCGGAAATTGGTGATCATGATGAGAATATTTCTTTTGAACAAAGCGTGGTTCATTTAGAAAAATATTTCCCAGGACATGGCGAGGAGTATGCGACAAAGATTAAAGAATATACGATTACTCTTTATAAAAAGTGTGCAGACTATGCGTTTAAAAAGGGTATTATCATTGCGGATACAAAGCTTGAATTTGGTTTAGATGAAGAGGGAAATATCGTGTTAGCTGATGAAATGTTGACGCCAGACAGTTCTCGTTTCTGGCCAGCAAAAGGCTATGAGCCAGGACATTCACAACCTTCTTTTGATAAGCAATTTGCGCGTGATTGGTTGAAGGCAAATCCTGATAATAATGATACATTGCCTCAGGAGATTGTAGATAAGACGATTTCAAAATATCTACAAGCTTATGAGATGATTACAGGAAAGAAATTATAAAAAATAAAAAGTCGGAATTTCCGGCTTTTTAAATTATTTATTTACAGCTTCTTTTAAGGCTTTTGCGACTTTAAATTTTACGCTCTTACTAGCAGCAATCTCAATTTTTTCTTTTGTAGCTGGGTTAATTCCTGTACGAGCAGCTCTTTCGCTGACTTCGAATTTTCCAAATCCAGCCAAATCAACAGTTTCACCTTCTACAATTGATTTTGAAATTTCATCTAAAACAGCCTCAACAATGGTAGTAATATCTTTTTTTGTTTCACCAGTTTGATCGGCTACTTTACTGATAATATCTTTTTTTGTAACTTTTGCCATTATAATGTCCTTCTTTCTGATACCGCTTTAATTTTATACGAATTCATAAATATTGCAAATTTTTTCTTGTTGCATAGTTTATAAAGCTTGTGTATTGTAAGAGTAAATGAAGTGGTATTAAATATGTATAAAATCATGAATTATGCAAATTTGGATAAAGGATATATATATGATATTTATTTTCGCGTTGTACAATTACCTAAAAAGTACACTTCGATTACACGTAAAAAGATGTTAGAAGAGATTATAAAACAATATACTCCACAATATATTGTGGATATTTGTACTTGCAGGGAATTGAAGTTTTTAGAAAAGGTCGTTAAAAATGTACCGGTTAATTATAGTCCAGATTATGAATTTGAAATAGAAACTCTCGCAGATAAACTTTTATATAATTATGAATCTGGATTAACTCAAGAATTGGAATCGAATATAAAAGAAGCTTTAAAGCTTGTGAATTATGAACGGAAGAAAGAGGAAGATCGATTTCTTGCGGCTATAATTGGATATGTAAGATCTCAAGGGTTTGTGTTTGAAACTATGCTGCAAGCGTTTTGTGAAGCACTACAACAAGAGTTTGATTTTGATACACAATCTTTTCCAATGACAAGCCCTCTATTTTCATATTATATATATTTGGAGACAGAATTTAAACTTCGAGGTGATAAAGAAGCGGTTGTCTTTGTTTATCAGGATTTTTTTGAATATATGTATGAAATCTATGATGATCGATTCAAATATGAGATGGCAACGCCAAAATTTTTATCTCTAGAAGCATATGAATCCATTTTTATACGGGCTTTAATTGCGCCAATAAGGCTATTTCACGCTTTGTGAATACTTTAAAAAAGAGTACGAAAGATGTTTTTGAATATCGTCTAAAAAAGACGTTAGTTCTTTCAACTATTAATTTTGGGGATGGAGGCATCTTTTATCATGATTTAAATCAATTGAATGAGTTGTTGGGCCTTGATGCTACATTGTTAAAATTGTTCAAAAAGGCAGAACAAGAATTTCCTAGACCACTCTTATCAGGACTAAGCTCAAAAGAATATAGGAAATATGAAGAAAAAAATAAGCGTATTGAACAATTCAGATCTTCGAATGTAAAACAAGTTCATGCGAAATTAGATGAAAAAGATGCGAAGCTTTTCTATAAATATTACTTTAGTGTGTTAGATTTCACCAACAAAAAACTAAAGGTAATACCTGGATTTGATTTTGGTGGAATGTATTTGGATCAAAATCATTGATGAATTCTGGAATAATAAAGAGAGTATTCTAGATGAATATTGTAGGAAAAATCCTTTAAAATTAACCAATCGCGGATTAAATATCATTCGTAATTTTAAATATGGATTTAGAGGAGAATTTGTAGTTAGTCATTTCGATGAAAAATATACAGTATTTGATAATGAAGAAGCGTTATATATGGTTAAAGGACTTTATGATAATATAGATCAAATCATTCACGCAGATACACTTCCTATAACAGTAAAGACATCGATTCTTCCTTTTGCGGATGCGATTATTTATGACAGCATTATTATGGAATATCCAATTTCGATTGGTCCTAACATGGCCCAAAAGTTTTTGGATAGATATCAAACAGCACAAAAAATATATCGGTTAACGCTCGATAAAATTTACTAATACAAAATCCCAGCTTTCACTGGGATTCTTTTAATTGATTTGGTCTTTGAAGAATGGTGTATCTCTAAAGAGTTCATTTGTCAGTTGTTCTTTAACGTGAGAATTTAATTCTTCCATTGAACTAAAATCGGCTTGTTCAATGTCTTGAGAGGCACGAACTAAGCAATCGAGTAAAATAGGATTAAAAGCACCACACTCTCCATTTAAAATCATTTTAATGGCTGTATCATGTTTGTAGGCTCCCTTATAGCAACGTATACTTGTTAGGGCATCATAAACATCGGCTAAAGCTACAATTTGAGCGGAAATAGGAATTTCATCACACATTAATCCATCCGGATATCCGCTTCCATCCCATCTTTCATGGTGCCAGCGACAAATGTCACGAGCAATCTTGAATAATGGTTTTTCACTATTTCCGGCAGCCTTTTCAATAAAGGAAGCTCCCAAAGTAGTGTGTGTTTTCATGATTTCAAATTCTTCCTCTGTCAAAGAGGTTGTTTTATTTAAAATGGAATCTGGAATAGCATTCTTTCCGATATCGTGTAAGGAAGAAGCTTTCACAATAAAGGCCATTTGAGCTTCTGTTAAATTGTATGGATTTTCCATTTGAGAAAGGTGTTTCAATAAAATATTTGTGATTAAACGAATGTTTTTAATATGCCCACCACTTTCATGGTTTCTTGTTTCAACAACTAGTGATAAGATTTCAACCATGATATTATTGCTTTCTTCTTTTTCTGAAACTTGTTCCATCACCATTTGTGTAAGCTTTTTTTGATTCGTATATAAACGCAATGTGTTTTGAATTCTTTTCTTTACAATTAATTCATTAAAAGGCCTTGAAATATAGTCGACAATACCATATTTATAACATTTTTCTATATATACATTCGATCCTTCTGCCGAAATCATGATAATAGGAGTTTTTGAAAGTAAATCTTTTTCTTTTAAGTGTTCTAAAAATTCAAAGCCATTCATTTCAGGCATATTGATATCTAATAAGATCAGATCGATTGTAAAATCATCTTCTACATATTCCAATGCTTCTTTGCCATTTTCTGCTTCTAAAAAATTATAAGTATTTGTTAAAAATTCTTTGAGAATGTCACGATTCAATTTGGAATCATCCACAAGAAGAATAGTTTGTTTATTTTCCATTGTTTTTCTACCATATACATTTATAACGTGAATCTAAGGTTATGTCAACGCAAACCGATATTGATATTTTATATTCCACCATTTTTGTATTAAAATAGAGGTATGTGAATGGAGAGATTCAATATGAAAAATGGTGTATTTATAACTTTTGAAGGAAATGACGGAGCTGGAAAGACAACCGTCTGCAAAGGTATTTACAATAAATTAAATGAAATGGGCTATGAATGTATTTATACTAGGGAGCCTGGAGGATCGAAGATTGCCGAATCGATTCGTAATATTTTGTTGGATGTAGAAAATACGCAGATGGACGATCGTACAGAAGCTTTATTGTATGCGGCAAGTCGTCGTCAACATTTAAAAGAGGTAGTTTTACCAGCTTTATCGGATAAGAAAATTGTACTATGTGATCGCTTTTTAGATTCATCCTTAGCCTATCAGGGTGTTGCCAGAAAAATTGGTTTTGATGAAGTATTACGTATTAATGAGTTTGCGATTGATGGGTGCATGCCACAAAAGACATTGTTTATAAGTGTCAGTCCTGAAACGGGTCGTAAGCGTATGAATATTCGTGGAGACTTAAATCGTTTAGACAAAGAAGCGGATTCTTTTCATCAAGCTGTTCGTGATGGGTATGATCAATTGATTCAGATGTATCCAGAACGTATTGTGGTGATTGATGGAGAACCAAGTGCGGATGTGGTCTTAGAAAATGCATTAAAGGTGGTATTAGAGGTTATTCGTCAATATGAATAAGGAATTGTTAAAAGAGAGTCAGCCTATTGTATATCGTACGTTATCAAATGCGTTAAAGTATCATCGGGTATCGAATGCGTATTTGTTTTATGGTTCGATGGGCACACCTAAATTGGATGTGGCGATTTTGTTCGCGCAAAGTCTAGTCTGCACGAATGTGGATGAGGATGGATTTGCATGTCAAAAATGTGATGCGTGTAAACGAATTGAGAATGAGGAATCTTTGGATTATTTATTGATTTCCAATGATCGGATTAAGAAAAAGGATGTTGTGGATTTACAAGCTTTCTTTGAATCTACAAGTGCTGGTAAGGATAATTGTAGAACGTATATATTAGATCATTATGATAAGGCAACGAGTGATGCGAGTAATAGTTTATTAAAATTTTTAGAAGAGCCTAGTGATGGGATTTATGGTATATTGATTGCGGATGAAAAATCGAATGTTTTGCCGACGATTCAATCCCGTTGTCAGTCGATTTATTTTAAGCCAATGAGTGCGCAAACTTTATTAGAGGAGCATACGTCAAGTGAGAATGCTAAAATGCTTGGGGATAGTGGTTATACGTATGATGAGGGGATAGAATTGTTGGCCCTCCCGGATTTTGAAGAATTAAAGGAATTAGCTTATAATTATATCTTGAAGGCGGATTCTTTTTTGATGATTGAAAAGATGCAGACAGAAGTGTTTGTGAATAAGAGTGATCGTATGGATAAGAAGTGGATTCGTCTATGGATTCAGTGGATTTTATTCTTTGTGAAAAATGATCGTATTGAATTGGCTTTAAAGAATAAAGTGGCTTTACAATCGGTGTTGGTAGAGGCAATGGACGTTTTGCCTAGACCAGTAGATTTGGGTTTATTTATGGATAAATTGTATTTTGATATTAGAAAGGCTGTGATGGAGTGAGTGTAACGTATAAGTATATTGTATATATTCAGTTTGAAGGTTCGAAAAAGGCGTATTCGTTTGGTTCAAATGAAAAATATTATACGGATGATGTTGTAGTTGTAGAGACGGTTCGTGGTCAAGAGCTTGGTAAGGTTTGTGTGCCAACGATTGATTTTGATCCTTCCAAGGTGAAGGGGGATATTAAGCCTGTTTTAAGAAAGGCGTCACAAGAGGATTTGGATACGAAAGAAGAGAATGTAGAGAGGGCAAAAGAGGCGTTAAAGATTTGTCAGGATTGTATTACAGATTTAAAGTTGGATATGCATTTGATTAGCTCAGAGTATACATTAGATCGTACGAAAGTGATTTTTACTTATGTTTCTGATGATCGTGTAGATTTTAGACAGTTGTTGAAGGATTTGGCCCAAAGACTTCATTGTCGTATTGAACTTAGACAGGTGGGTCCTAGAAATAAGGCGAAAATGGTTGGTGGCCTTGGCAATTGTGGTATGGAATGTTGTTGTTCAAGGTTTATGTCCGATTTTGATACGGTATCCATTAATATGGCGAAGAATCAGATGCTCGCATTGAATATTCAGAAGTTGAGTGGGCAGTGTGGAAAATTGATGTGCTGTCTTCGTTTTGAGAATGAACAATATTCGGATTTGCGCAAGGATCTTCCAAAAATAAATTCATTAGTGTCTTATAAGGATAAGAAGTATCGTATTACGAGTATGAATGTTTTGAAGGGGCAGGCAAAGCTTGAGAATAAGGAAGAAGTTTTGTTTGTGGGATTTAATGAATTGTGGCCAGATAAGGGTTCGAATGATGAATAGACAAAAGAGTTTTGAGAATGAAAAGGCAACTCTTTATTTGGTGCCTACTCCAATTGGTAATTTGCAAGAGATGACGCCTAGAGCTTTAGAAATTTTGCGTAATGTAGATATTGTTGCGGCTGAGGATACGCGTAATTCAAAGAAACTTTTGATGGCGTATGGGATTGATACGCCTTTAATGTCGCATCATGAGCATAATCAGCAGGTAAGTATCCCCAAAATTTTAGAGCGTTTATCGAATGGTGAAAGTGTGGCAGTCATTTCGGATGCGGGCTATCCATTAGTATCAGATCCTGGACAAAGATTGGTGCAGGAAACGATTGATCATGGTTTTAATGTGGTTTCATGTTCGGGTGCTAATGCGGCTATGAATGCGCTAGTGGCCAGTGGAATGAGCTGTTATCACTATTTGTTTTATGGCTTTTTAGATAGTAAGTCGAGTAAGCGTATAAGGCAGTTGGAAGAATTAAAATTGTTTCCTTATACTTTGATTTTTTATGAGGCACCTCATCGTATTGAGGATACTTTAAAGGATGTTTTAGAGGTGTTTGGAGATAGAAAAATCTGTTTGGCTAGAGAGCTTACAAAGATGCATGAAGAATTTATTCGTGGCACAGTCAGTGAGGTTTTAGAGGTTGTGTCTTCTTTAAAGGGAGAGATGGTTATTGTGGTAGAGAGCCATCAAAAGGAAGAGGAAATCTTTGATATGGATGTTTGTATTGATCGTGTGAATGCGTATATTGATGGAGGTATGCGTACGAAGGAAGCGATTGGTATGGTAGCTAAAGAGATGGGTTGTAAAAAGAATGAATTGTATGAGGCTTATCATAAGAGATAGGCCTTTTTGTTTGTTAGTAAAGATTAGTAAAAAACAGTAAAGATTAGTAAAACAAAAAATGATTAGTAAAGATTAGTAAAAATTAGTAAAAAAGAGTAAAATGTATTTGGAGGGACAATTATATGAAAAGTAAAGAAAATCCATATGTTTTACAATTTGGTTTAGAGCCTGCCCAGATGATTCCAAGATATTCACAATTAATGCAGGTTGAACAAGCTTTTTTTTCTGAAAATACGACGCAGCATGCTTTTATGATTACAGGTGTTCGTGGGTCTGGAAAAACAGTTTTTATGACAAATATTTCGGATCATTGTTTGGAAAAAGGTTGGATTGTGATCAATGTGAATGTATCGAGTCATGTTGGTGTTGTGCAACAGATTGTGGATGCTTTATCAAATCATAAACTTTTAAAGAAGCATGTTGATGTAAAGTCTTTGTCTGTATCAGGATTTGGGATTAATATTCAATTGAGTAAAGAAAAGCAAGTGGTGAATGAGGAGTTTGCGGCTGCTCAATTATTAAGAATTGCTCAAAAAAATGCTTTTCGAGTATTGATTACGATCGATGATGTTACGAATAGTGAAACTATTCGAGAGTTTTCGGGTGCTTTTCAGATTTGGATTCGTGAAAAACTTCCTGTGTTCTTGTTGATGACGGGATTATTTGAGAATATAAGGGAGTTGCAGAATGAAAAGAGTCTTACATTTTTGTATCGTTGTCCAAGAATCGATTTGATGCCTTTGCAGATGGTGGCAATAAGGGATAATTATAAGTTGAATTTAGATATTTCTGGAGAACAGGCGCGTGAAATGGCATTGTATACGAAGGGGTATTCTTTTGCGTTTCAATCTTTGGGTTATGTTGTTTGGATGAATGGCAAATTTGACAAGAAAGCTATCGAAGAGTACAAAACGATATTGATAGATTTATCTTATGAAAAGATATGGGACGAATTGTCCGTGAATGATCGAAAGGTTTGTGTGGCGATTGCCAAGGTTAAAGATGGTAATTTTACTAGGATTCGTGAATTGTTAGGTTGGAGTGCAAATCAACTAAATCCGTATCGTAGAAGGTTAATAAATAAGCAGGTGTTGGAGGCAAAATCTAAAGGCTTTGTAGCTTTTACTCTTCCTTTATTTGACGAGTTTGTATTAGAAATGGATGAGTATGGGTATTATTAATTGTTGGTGTATTAAAAATTAAAACGATATTATTTATGCAAGAATAAATGTTTTTAATCTGTTTACTTTTTATGTTATTTTTGGTACGTTTTAGACACAGGTAGAAGGTTCTATCTGTTATTATGTTTGTCATCCTATTTGGGTTCTGACCGATTGTCCTAAGTCAGCAACAAGTCGCCTATTTATATAGGTAGAGGTAGAAAAAAACTAACGGCATTTTAGGATGGCATTCACTCGCATCTGATACAGATGCTTTTTTACGTTGGATAGATATAATTGTTCTGGAAAAATACGACCATATTATTGTGGAATACCTTATGAAGATAAATTTATTCTTGTGCCTTTGCGTAGTAGATGTCCTAGAAGTTACTCACTTCCAATTTACAATACAGGTGGCAGAGTAAGGCCTGGATTGGATTTTTGCAAGATGATAATTATGAATAAGGATGAATTGATATCAAGTACTTCAAGTGTGGTTGTTAATGGAATGTTATTAATGATTTAAACCGAAAACAAAAGCAGATAGTTTCTATGATTCAACGTACTATTAATGATTATAAGAAGATGAAATATAAAGTTGAAAATAATATGGATTTATCTTCTGATGAACAATTTTTAAAAATACGCTCTACATTGAAAAATTGGGAAAATAGCATTTAAAATCTATGGTAAGTCAAAATAATCCATATGCTTTACAAGTTGGGATTTTAGTTTCCAAATTTTTAATTTGTTTGATTGGGTAAAATAAAGTGTCGTTCTACAATTAAAAAAGAAAAATGAATTAGATTAATGTGATAAGATGGATGTTCATATGAGCATCCATTTTGTTTTTTTGTGGAATTGAAAGAAATGTTGAAAATTTATGAAAAAGTAGTTGAAAATTATTTTCAATAAGAGTAAGATATAGTCAACCGATGCGAAAGAGATCAAACTTAATGGTTGGGCATACAGAGATTCTAGTGTAGGTGGAAGCTAGATTGTACCAGTTAGGCAAATGGACTTTCAAGGGCGAGGTGAAAGGGGAGAATCCTTAGTAGCTAAGACGTATTTCATGCGTTAAATGAATCCGACGTGATAGCGTTGAAGAGGTGGGTAAGTTATTTTACCAATTCAGGTGGTACCGCAGAAGATTGATATTCTGTCCTGTGTCAAATTTATTTTTGATGCAGGACTTTTTTAATATAAGGAGAGTGATGAATGTGTTAGTGGACTGGTGGTGGTATTTAAAGATTATATAGGAGGAGAAAAGAATGAAAAAGACATTAATCGCATTAAGTTTAGCTTTAGTAATGAGTGGCTGTAGCAGTGTTTCAGCTACAAGCAATGAACAAATATTAACAGTAGGACTAAGTTCAGAAATGAATGGAACATTTAGTCCAATGTACTATCAAACAACAAATGATTCCTATGTTGTTGATCTGGTGTATCAAGGATTATTGAAATATAATTCGAAGGGCAATTTGGTTTGTGACTTGGCCAAAGAAATGCCAACTATATCTAGTGATGGATTGACCATGACATTTAAATTGAAGAAAGGAATCAAATTTTCGAATGGGAAAAAATTGACTTCAAAAGATGTAAAAACTACATTTAGTGTTATGGCCGATCCAACATACACCGGACGCTTCGCAAACAACGTAGACTTTTTAGAAGGATATACAGACTATCATGATGGAGATGCCTCTGATTTTACGGGCATTGAAACACCAGATGACTATACGGTCGTCTTTCATTTGAACAAATCAAGAATTGATGCCGTAAGTACGATTGGAAATCAGAAGATTTGTAGTTCAAAATATTTAAAATATAAAAAGGGAAATACAGAAAGTGTTGAGAAGAAAAATAGTAAGCCAGTTGGAACAAATGCATATGTTTTAAAGACATTTGATAAGACAACAGGAGCTAGCTTGGTTGAAAACGAAAACTTTAAAAAGAAGGATGGCCAATACCAAATTTCTAAGGTCATGATCAAAAAGACAGAACTTTCTACTGAGGTTAAAGAATTAGAAAAGGGTACTGTAAATTATATTCCAGGTGTAACAGAGGCCAATAAGATTACAGCAGTAAAGAAAAATAAAAACTTGGCAGTGGATTCGTATCCAAGTGATCGTGAAAACTTTATGATTTTCAATTGTGCACAGGGTGTATGTGCAGATCAAAGTGTCCGTCAGGCTGTAGGCTATGCGTTTGATCCACAAAAATATATTGATAACTACTACCAAATTGATGGTATGGCCTATAAACCTGGAACGTTTGGAAACCCAATCTCAGCAAATAACGGAACTATGATTCGTAATGAAGAAAAGATTGATGGCGTTGTTTATTATGACTATGATGTTGATAAGGCCAATGCTCTATTAGATGAAGCCGGCTATACAATGAGTGAGGATGGCTATCGATATAAGAATGGTGAAAAATTAACTATTCGTTTCTTGGCAAATAAAGATAAAGATTCTACCGATGCATTGATTACGATTCTACAAAAACAATTGAGCGCAGTTGGCATTGATTTTCAAGCCAATACGGTCGAATTTAATACGGTACTTAGTACAATGCAGGATGATAGTCAAACAGACTCATGGGATGCGACATATATGGGATTCTCCTATGGGGATCCTGAAGACACAGGTATTAACTTTATCTTACATTCAGGCGCTACAAACAATATGGGACGCTTAAACGACGAAGAATTAGATACCTATTTAGATAATGGTATGTATACTTCAGATGAAGAGGTGTCTAAAGAAAACTATCGTAAAGCTTTAATTCGACAAAGCGAACTTTGTGGCTATTTACCAGTGGATGCGACCAAAACATATTGTTTAAGAAATAAAAATGTGAAAAACTTAAAAACATCAAGTACCTTTGGATGGACACAAGCCATCGCAAAGGCATATATTAAATAGGAGCAAATGCTCCTATTTTCTTTATTGGTGCAAGTAATGACTAAAAAAACAGTGCTCTAGGTGCAAATAATTGGTGATTTTACCATGCTGTAGGTGCAAGTTATGCTATAATGTTTATATAGGAGGCTTATTTATGGAACGACTTGCACTACAAAAACTGATTGATTGGAAAAATAATAAACATAAGAAACCATTGATTATTTGGGGAGCAAGACAGGTTGGTAAAACATATCTTGTAGAAGAGCTTTTTGCGAAAAAATATTATGAAAATAGCTATATCTATATTGATTTTAAAATTGAGGATGAAATCCGTGCGTTTTGTTTTGAAACAGCTAATGCGAAAAAAATTATTGAGTATATTTCATTGCGAAAGGGAATACAAATTAATGAAAATAGCTTATTAATTTTTGATGAGATTCAGGAATGCCCAAATATTATTTCTTCGCTTAAATATTTTTGCCAGGACTTTAGAGAAATTCCAGTTATTGCGACTGGATCTATGGTTCATATCAAGCTACAAAGAGAAATACATAAAAGAGGATCAAAAGAAAGTGAAAAATTTTTATTTCCCGTTGGAAAGATTAATCAATTTACGATTTATCCAATGACTTTTGATGAATTTTTAATGAATAATAACAGAATACTTTATGAAACGATAAAGAAAGCTTATGAAGAAAAGAAACCGCTAGATAATTTTATTCATGAATTAGCAATGGAACAAGTATATAAGTATTTGTTGGTGGGAGGAATGCCTGAAGCGGTAGAAGCATATATGGATAGCGATAGCCTTCTTGCATCTAGAGAAATTTTAAAAGAATTATATGACAATTATTTATCTGATATGGAATTGTATCAAGCAAGTCAAGAAGCTGTATTACGTTCTCGAGCTTTATTTCAAAATATTTATAGGGAATTAAATAAGGAATCAAAAAACTTTTCTCCAGGACTTATTGAACAAAAAAGTAAAACGAGAGATTATGCGACCTCTATTCAATGGTTGACAATGGCTCACGTTGTGAATCAATCTTTTCAGTTAAAAGAACGTATAACCATGCCACTTATGCCAGAAAGTGACAGTAATTTCCGCTTGTTTTTAGGAGATATTGGTATGTTTTCATATCAAAGTGGTATAAATGCTTCATCTTTTGTGTCAAACGAAAGAGAAAATACTTTATCAGGAATTTTCTTTGAAAATTTTGTGGCCAATGAATTTATTGCGAAAGGACATCCGTTATTTTATTGGCGCGGAAAGTCATCGGCAGAACTTGAATTTATAATTGAATCCAATAATAAGCTATATCCTTTGGATGTTAAAAAAGGTAGAGGTACATTAAATTCACTTGAAAAGTTCTCGAATCATAACACTTTTGAATTTGCGATTAAAGTTTCAAAAAATAATTATGGATACAAATCAGAACAAAAATTATTAACTGTACCCTTTTATTTCGTCCCTTTTATTGCTAAGGATCTTATGGAGGGAACTTTGAAGGTTGAATAGAACGAAAATGAGTGTAGAGTCCTAATTTATGGGATGGATGCTCATTTTTTTTGATAAGCTTTAAAAAGAATGAATAATTCGTTCTATCTGCACTGTTCTCTGTTATAATGGTCTCATGGCAAAAAACAATTCAGTAACCCTCATGACAAAGGGGAGTATTTCAAAACAAATCATTGGCTATGCGATACCGGTTTTTATTGGTTATTTATTTCAACAACTCTACAATACTGTTGACGCTCTAATTGTTGGAAATTTTTTAGGCGAAAATGCACTTGCTGCCGTTACAGGAGTTGGCTCTTTAATCTATTTGTTTGTTGGCTTTTTTATGGGCTTTGCCACAGGAGCCAGTGTCATTATTGCCAATGCGATTGGAGCAAGAGATGAAGAAAAAACACGTAGTTCCATTAAAACAACCGCAACACTAGGTATTATTCTAGGATTAATTATGAGTATAAGTGGGTATATGTTAACGGATCAAATGCTTGTATGGATTGGAACACCTGAATCTGTCTTTGATTTGTCGAGCCAATACTTAAAAATATACTTTATTGGAGGCTTCTTTTTAGTTCTCTATAATATGTTGGTTGGAATTATTCGAGCTGGAGGCGATGCTAAACATCCACTCTATTATTTAGTTATAAGCTCTGTTGTCAATGTTGTACTTGATATTCTTTTTATTACTGTGTTTCATATGGGAGTAGCAGGTGCAGCTTATGCGACAATAATTTCAGAAGCGATTAGTATGATTTTATGTATGATTCAACTTCATTTAGAAGAAAGTATTCTACATGTTTCATGGCTTGATTTAGGATTGGATTTGGACAATCTTAAACAAATATGTATTTACGGCTTACCTACAGGACTACAAGGTTGTGTCATCGATTTTGCGAATGTCATGATTCAATCGTATATTAATTCTTTTGGTGCAGCTGCCATTGCAGGAATTGGAGCCTACTCAAAAGTAGAAGGCTTTGTGTTCTTGCCAGAAACCTCTTTTTCAATGGCTTTGACAACTTTTGTTTCCCAAAATCAAGGGGCGAAACAATATGAAAGATCAAGAAAAGGAATTCTATTTGGTTTAGCTGCTGCTTTGATTATGATTGAAAGCTTTGGTGTAATCATCTTTGCGTTTGCACCAACCCTTATTTCTTTGTTTAATCAAAATCCAGATGTCATTCAAATTGGAACTGATCGAGCAAGAGTCTGTGCCTTTTTCTATTGTCTTTTAGGATTTTCTCATGTGGTATCCTCAATACTTAGAGGATTAGGAAGACCAGTTATGCCAATGGTGGTTATGCTTGTGTGCTGGTGTGCTGTTCGTGTGCTTGTTTTAATGACAATTGGACAAAGCGTACATAATCTATTCTTAACGTATTGGTTGTATCCAATTACGTGGGGACTAAGTTCTATTGTATATGTATTTGATTTGAGTAAGTATCATTTGTTTACGCCAAAAGAAGATAAAATTATTTGTTAAATATCTTTATAGGGGATTAACGTCATATTATCATAAGTTTGACAGTTGGAAAATGAAAAGTGTTAGATAGCTTTTATTCAAAGATTATTTTAACACTTTTCTTATTTTTTTATGTTGTATGTGATTTCTGAATTTATATTTTATGCGGCTAATTGGATAATTTCCTCACAAAGATCTCGGTTAGGATTTTATGTTATCGATTGTGAAAATATACATTGTAAC
>CAVGPK010000040.1:0-16967 GCA_963631155.1 bacterium
AACACCATATGAAGTCTACTATTCAACTGTGTTGCAATTAACTTGACAATTCGGGGTGAAAAAAAAGGAACAGAGTTCCTTAGTTTTTGAAGCTTTCAATTAATTGTACGATGAAATTTTTTATTTTATCAAACCATCCTTCAGATTGAGCTTTATTGAATAGATTTCCTAATTGTGAGCTTAGAGAACTCGCAAGCTTATTTAACTGTTCTTTTACCTCTTCAGAATCGATAGCTGATGTATTTTGGTATTTTTGTGCAAAAGCAATCAATTTGTCAATATCATCTTGAGATATAATGTCGCTTAAGTTAAATTTTGATAAAGCATCTGTAACGATTTGTTCTACCTGTTCAGCAGTGGCGGCACTTCCTTGTTGTTCTTTTAAGTCGGCAAGCTGTTGTTTAATTTCAACAATAGCTTGGTCCAGATTACTTGAATTGAAATCAGAATTATCGGCATTATTTTGTGCGATTTCATTTGTTGTTTCCAATTCTTCTTGGGCTACCTGCGTTCTTTCTGTATCGATGGTTTCGCCATTTTCTTCTAATGCTTTATATACACCACTTAAAGCGGATTCTCCAGTGGCAGTACTTAAAGCGGCAACATCGATTTCTACATCACTTACACCAGCTGTAATGGCCGCATTGGCATATTGGCTGGATGTAATTTGTGTGATGTTACTTTCAGTTAAGATTTTTACTTTAACACCTGATCCTGAATCTAATTTAGAAACCTTAACACAAGAAATAAGACTGGATGTATTATATTGAACACCTAAATATTTGTATACATCACTTGAATCCACTGTAACTTCATTGACTTCATCAGAATCAGAAACGTCAAATTCTTGTCGTATTTGTTGAATAGAGTCTTGGCCCAAACCTCCACCATAAGCGATAATTGGACAAGACCAGTTGCTATTTGTATCTGTTGCGAATGCAGTTGTCATTGTACAAGACATGGCAAGTACAGATGCAAGTGCAGTTGCTGATAATTTTTTTAAATGCATAATTTTCTCCTTAGTTGGCTTATGCCAAGTACTAATATATACTACCTTTTTAATTTGTGCAAAACTTTTGAATTCTGTGTGAAAGTTTGGTATACTTTGGTAAGTTAGAACTAACTGGAGGTGTTTATGCAGTTGACACAATCGCAAGAGGATTATCTTGAAACAATATTGATTTTAAAAACGCAACTTGATGTGGTGAGGGCTATTGATGTTGCGGCTGCTTTGGGCTTCTCAAAACCAAGTGTTTCGCATGCATTAAAGGAATTGAAGGCAAAGAATTTGATTTATACAAATGATCATGGCCATTTGTTTTTCACAAAAGAGGGACAGGAATTGGCTGAGCAAGTTTATGAAAGGCATGTATACTTTAAAAAACAATTAATTCATGCGGGTGTTGATCCAAATTTGGCAGAAGAAGAAGCTTGTCGTATGGAACATACGATTAGTGAGGATAGCTTTAAAAAATTAAAAGGTGAAAAGTGTGATCATTCTTGTATTTATTGTGATGGGAATAAATGTAATTAAAAAAAGCGGAAATTCCGCTTTTTCTTTTATTCTTTTGTACTAGTTGGTAAGAATGGAACAAGGGCATCGGCTAAATTATGGATGTTACGAGATTGAATATATACAACTCCATTTCCATGGAATTCGTTGACGATTCCTTCTCCCGTTGTAAATCCAAAGGTTCCGGATGCGATTTTTAATTCGTATGTTAATGAATCATCCCAGGCAACAACGTGTTCGTTATCGATTGTGATTGGATGATCTTCATCGACATGGACTTCCATGATGTCTCCAAATGCACTAACTAAAACGTCTCCATCTCCTGCTGTGTGCATGACAAAGAATCCACCTGTTCCTGCAAACAATGCTTTTCCAACAGATTGCGATTTCATTTCATAAGTGACAGATTTATCACATGCGACAAAGGATCCGTTGTTTAGATAGAATTGTTTAGATCCACCAACCTTTAAACGAACGATCTTTCCTGGTACGGCTGGTGCGATTCCTAGTAGGCCATCATTTCCTGTTCCGGTGGCTTCGGTAATAAACATGCTTTCTCCTGAAGTTAAACTTCTTCCAATAGCTCCAAGTACGCCACCAATTCCTTTTTTATTGCTGTTCATCTTTCCAGAGATGCTCACTTGAGACATGTAAGCCATAGATCCTCTTTCAATCATGACTTGTTCGCCGTTTTGTAGTTGAATCTCAATAAGTGGGCAATCTGAATCCCCTTTAATTGTATAGTTCATAAGAACCTCCTTTTTCTCTTTGCTTCTATTCTACCAAGCTTAGGTTAAAAAATCCTAAAAAATAGAAAAAATATATGAAATTGACATACATAGTGTCAATTTCAAGTGTATTGTTTAGATTGTAAATGGATTTGCACAAAATGAGATAATTTGTACAAATTAACGAATTTAAAAATGTTTTCGTTTATTTATCGTGTAAGCACATTTTTTGATAAAGTAAAGCCTTGTTTTAAGAAAAATAAAAGGTATACTTTTAGTAGCAAGTTGAAATAGTTGAAGTGTCAACTAATTGGGTTAGGAGGTTAAAAAATGAATGTAATTAAAAGAAGTGGTGAAGAAGTTCTTTTTGATGCAGAGAAAATTGAAAATGCGATCAAAAAAGCAAATAAGGCAACTACACATAATCAGATGAACGAAGCTTTGATTCATTCTGTGACAAAGAGTGTTGTGGATAAATGTGAAAATTTAAAGCGTAGTCCAAATGTTGAAGAAATTCAAGATATGGTTGAGGGCGAATTGATGGAACATCGTTGTTTTGCGGTGGCTCATAATTATATAACATATCGTTATGAGAGAGCTTTGGTTCGTAAGGCCAATTCAACGGATAAACAAATCATGTCCTTGTTAGAGCGTAATAATGAAGAGGTAAAACAGGAAAATTCGAATAAGAATCCTTTAGTAAATAGTGTGCAACGTGATTATATGGCTGGTGAAGTTTCTAAAGATATAACAAAGCGTTTCTTATTGCCTCAAGATGTTATGGAAGCTCATGAAAAGGGTATTATTCATTTCCATGATTCAGATTATTTTGCCCAACATATGCATAATTGTTGTTTGGTCAATTTGGAGGATATGCTTCAAAATGGAACGGTTATTTCAGAGACAATGATTGAAAAGCCACATAGTTTTTCTACGGCTTGTAACGTGGCGACTCAAATTATTGCACAGGTCGCAAGTTCTCAATATGGAGGACAAAGTATTACACTTTCTCACTTGGCTCCTTTTGTACAGGTTTCTCGTGAAAAGGCACGTCGTGAGGTGAAGGAAGAATTAGAATCATTAAATTTGGATTCTTCTGAAGAAACTGTGAATAAGATGGCAGAAATGCGTGTGCGTAAGGAGATTGAAAAAGGTGTTCAAATGATTCAGTATCAAGTTATTACCTTGATGACGACAAATGGACAGGCTCCTTTCGTGACAGTGTTTATGTATTTGAATGAGGTTGAAGAAGGACAGACTCGTGATGATTTAGCAATTATTATTGAGGAAATGTTGAAGCAGAGAATGAAGGGTGTAAAGAATGAAAAGGGGATTTGGATTACGCCGGCATTCCCAAAATTGATCTATGTATTAGAGGAAAATAATATTACAGAGGATTCAAAATATTGGTATTTAACAGAACTTGCAGCTCGTTGTACAGCGAAGAGAATGGTTCCAGATTATATTTCTGAAAAGAAGATGTTGGAATTGAAGGTGGATGAGAATGGGGAAGGCCATTGTTATCCTTGTATGGGGTGTCGTTCTTTCTTAACGACTTATTTGGATGAGAATGGAAAGCCTAAATATTATGGACGTTTTAATCAGGGCGTTGTTACATTAAACTTAGTGGATGTGGCATGCTCTAGTAAGGGTGATGAAAAAGAATTTTGGCGAATCATGGATGAAAGATTGGCTCTTTGTAAGAAGGCTTTAATGTGTCGTCATGAAAGATTGTTGGGAACACCTAGTGATGTGGCGCCTATTCTTTGGCAAAATGGTGCTTTAGCGCGTCTTGAGAAGGGTGAACCTATTGATAAATTGTTATTTGGTGGTTATTCAACGATTTCGTTAGGCTATGCAGGTCTTTGTGAGTGTGTTTACTATATGACGGGTGGACCTCATACTAAAGAGCCAGGTACTTCTTTTGGCTTGAAGGTTATGCAGTATCTAAATGATGCTTGTGCAAGGTGGAAGGCTGAAGAAAATATTGACTTCTCATTATATGGAACGCCAATGGAATCTACGACTTATAAGTTTTCAAAGCATCTTCAAGAGCGTTTTGGTCTGATTCCACATGTAACAGATAAGAACTATATCACAAATTCATATCATGTTCATGTTACGGAAGATATTGATGCGTTTACTAAATTAACGTTTGAATCTCAATTCCAAAAATTATCTCCAGGTGGAGCTATTAGCTATGTAGAAGTTCCAAATATGGAAAATAATATTGATGCCGTTTTAGCTATTATGAAACATATTTATGATCATATTATGTATGCGGAATTAAATACGAAGAGTGATTATTGTCAATGTTGTGGATATACTGGCGAAATCAAAATTATTGAGGATGAAAACCATAAATTGGTTTGGGAATGTCCAAATTGTGGGAATCGTGATCAAGAAAAGATGAATGTAGCTAGACGTACTTGTGGCTATATTGGTACTCAGTTCTGGAATCAAGGACGAACTCAAGAAATTAAAGAGAGAGTATTACACTTATAATAAGTAAAGTCCCAGTTGGGGCTTTTTTTTGGAGGAAAAAGAGTTATGTATTATGGAAATATAAAGAAGAATGATATTGCGAATGGTAAAGGGGTACGTGTAACACTTTTTGTATCTGGATGTACGAATCATTGTAAGAATTGTTTTCAACCTCAAACATGGAATTTTGATTATGGACAATTATATACAAAAGAAACAGAAGATGAAATTATTGAAGCATTGAAGCCTGGTCATATATCTGGATTAACTTTACTTGGAGGCGAGCCTTTTGAACCTGAAAATCAAAGAGAGCTAGTAAAATTGTTGCGTCGAGTCAAGAAAGAACTTCCAAATAAGAATATTTGGTCCTTTACTGGTTTTGTTCTTGATCAAGATCTATTGGATGGTGGAAGAAAACATTGCGAAGTCACTGATGAAATGTTGTCGTTACTTGATGTATTAGTAGATGGTCCGTTTATAGAAGAAGAAAAGGATATATCTTTAGCTTTTAGAGGCTCACGCAATCAACGTGTTATTGATGTTAAAAAATCGCTTACAAAGATGGAAATTGTGTTATATATGAAATGATAATATTGTTTTTTGGTTATTTTTCGTGATAAAATGAGACTATGAATAGGGAAGAGTTTTATCAAGAAATAGAAACATTAAAGGACTGCTTTGATTTCGTTACATACATGGATTATTCAAACCATGACATTTGTGGAAATGCAGAATATTTTGATGAAAAGCTTGCAGAAGAGACCATACAAAAAAAAGAAGAAATCACTCGTTTAAAAATAATCGAAGAAGATTCTTTTTATGTTATGAGTATCTATTTTGAAGTGGATTTAAAATCTTATGTTGTGCAAACATGGGAAAAATTAAACGAGGAAGATATTGATACGCAATCACGAAAAAAATTATTAGAAGAATTAAAACATTATGAAAAAATCATATATCGTGATTCATTAACACAAGCTTTAAATAGAGACTACTACGAAGATGAAATCAAGGGGAAAAAGCTGACATGTGGGGTTGCCATGTTGGATATGGACGATTTTAAAGTTTATAATGAAACATCAGGACATGATATGGGAAATCGTCTCTTATTTAATGTTTCTAAAACAATTCAATCTCAAATCACATCAAAAGACATACTTATTCGCTATAGTGGTGATTGCTTTGTGTTGATTATGCCAAATATTTCCGATAAAGAGTTATCAGAAAAACTAAATACAATTTTAAAAAAAGTTAATGATTTAAGTGCACAAGAAGTTATGAATTTTACATGTTCTATGAGTATCGGTGCTGCTCAATGCGAAAATCAAGATGTGGATAAGGCTTTAAAAAACGCAGAAAAATGTATGTTTCTAGCAAAAAACAAAAAAAATGTGGTTGTTTTAGAAAATGCACAATTTGAAGAAATGGAAGATGTAAAACAGGGCATTTTAATTGTCGATGATTCAAGTATGAATCGAGACTTTTTGCGTATGATTCTAGAAAAGGATTTTAAAATTTACGAAGCTGATGATGGTCTTCATTGTCTTCAATTTTTACGGAATCACTACCAAGACATTTCATTAGTTTTACTCGATATTAATATGCCAGATATGTCTGGAATCGAGGTTTTAACTTACATGCATAAACAGAAAAATTATAAAGATATTCCTGTCATTATGATTTCAAGTGAAGATAGCCTAACCATTGTTCGAGAAGTATATGATTTGGGAGCTGTTGATTATATTTCACGCCCGTTTGATACGACCGTTGTATATCAACGCGTATTTAATACAATGAAATTATATTCAAAACAAAATCGTTTGAATGCACTTAAACTAAGTCAAGCTACTGAAAAAGAAAAAAACAACAGCATGATGGTTGGTATCTTATCGCACATTGTTGAATTTAGAAATCGAGAAAGTGGATTACACATCGTGCATTTAAAAGAATTTTCAGCCATGTTGTTGAAACAATTACAGGAAAAAGGAAATCCCTATCATTTGACGGATGAAGAATCGGATTTGATTTCACTTGGATCCGCTTTACATGACATTGGTAAAATTGGTGTGGATGATAAAATTTTAAATAAACCAGGACGATTGACAAAAGAAGAATTTGAAATTATCAAAACCCACACGATTATAGGGGATCAAATGTTGACTTCTTTAGATATGTATCAAGACGAACCACTGATTAAGGTGGGACATGAAATTTGTCGCTGGCACCATGAAAGATGGGATGGCAAAGGGTACCCAGACGGCTTGAAGGGTGAACAAATTCCTATTTCTGCGCAAGTCGTTTCAATTGTAGATGTGTATGATGCACTAACGAGTGAGCGCGTATACAAAAAGGCAATCCCGCACCAAAAGGCTTTAGAAATGATTCAAAATGGAGAATGTGGAAGCTTTAATCCATTTCTATTAGAATGTCTAATGGACATTCAAGACCAATTAAAAGCCAAGCTAGACGAAGAAAAAGAACTATATGCAAGTAATACAAAGTAATTTTTGTATTACTTTTTATTTTTGATATAATTGATACATGAACTATAGCACAATTATTTTAGCGGCCGGCAAAGGAAGTCGAACAAATTTGGACTACAACAAAGTGTTCTACACCTTTCAAGATGGACAGACTGTCCTTAGTAAAAGCATGTCTTTCTTTTTGGAAGATGAAGAATGTAGACAAATTATTCTTGTTTGTGCCGAATATGAAAAAATAGAAGTAGAACAAAAATATGAAATCGATGATCGAGTGAAAGTTGTGATTGGCGGACAAACAAGGCAAGAAAGTGTCTATCATGGCTTACAAATCGTAAATCAAGACTATGTCATGATTCATGATGGAGCAAGACCCTATCTTCAAAAGGAATGGATTGACGGTCTGAAAAAAGAACTTGAAACATATTCTGCATGTCTATTAATGGTACCGAGTGTGGATACGACAAAAGTTGTCGTGGATGGCTTTGTACAAGAAACATTGAATCGAGAAACAATTTACCATGCCCAAACTCCACAAGCCTTTAAAACAGATCTAATTAAAGCTTGTCATGAAAAAGGAAAAGGTCAAATTGCGACCGATGATGCACAACTCGTTGAATGGTATAGCGATGAAAAGATAAAAGTTGTTTTATCTTCTTTCACAAATAAAAAAATAACATTACCCGAAGACTTACAGGGATAGGAGGAAATTATGGAATATTCAGCATTAATTTTTGACGATTGTCTAGATCAACAAGACACATATGAAAAACTACTACAAATCATTGAGCTCTTTTCCAAGGATGAAAGATGTACGCAAATTGTGGTCAGTTGTAAGAGTGAATGGGTGTTAAAGCTTGCGACATGCCCAAAAAATAAGATGATGCTTGTACAAAAGTCTGATAAACCGTATGTGGCATTGTTAAGTGGATTAAAAGCGGTACTACATGAGAATGTGATTGTTGCGGGTATTTCAAAAAAACATGAATGTCAAAATGTAGATCAACTTTTAGATGCGCTATCAAAATATCCAGCCATCTATTTAGATGATGACTTCCAAGCCTTTGATACGAGACTTTTAATGTTCTGTCTTCAACAAGCCATCGAATCTAATTTGGCCATTACTTCCTATGCTCAAGCTATATCAAGTCTTGCGGATACACCATTAAAATATATCTAATTCTAGATACATCTTTTTGATGTGTCTTTTTTAATAAGGAGTGATTTTTTGATAGAATATAAGTCAAATAAAATAAAACCCATAGTCTCAAAAAGCTATAGAGAGATATTGCAACAACATCTCTTTACCTTATTTAACGGTATCAATGTTCTATTAGCAATTCTTGTCTTCTTTACAGGATCTTATCGAAACATGTTGTTTATGGGAACTGTTATTTTAAATACATGTATAGGTTTATTTCAAGAAATCCGATCAAAAAGAATGCTTGATCGATTATCTCTTTTACATCAGGCAAAGATCCATGTTTTAAGAGATGGAAAAGAAGAAGAAATTTTAGTAGAAGATGTGATCGAACAAGACATCCTCATTTTGCGTGTTGGAGATGAAATTTGTTGCGACGGTAAACTGATAGAAGGACAAATTGAATGTAATGAATCTATATTGACGGGAGAAAGTGATGCGATTCTTAAAGAAGAAAATGCACCTCTACTTGCGGGTAGCTTTGTGGTTTCTGGACAGGGGAAAATGCGGGCAGAAAAAGTAGGGGAAGATACGTATTCCTATTCGATTTTAAAACATGCCAAACGTTATAAGCGCTATCCTTCTCAATTAAGAGATTCCATCAATACAATCATTCGTTTATGCACCATGCTTCTTATACCATTAGGAACTATTTTATTTATTAAACAACGATTGGTTTCCGATTATACACAAGCCACATTAAATACTGTAGCTGCTGTTATAGGAATGATTCCTGAAGGCCTTGTCTTTTTAACCAGTGTTGCCTTGGCTATTGGTGCTTATAAGTTAGGCAAACAAAACGTATTGGTACAAGAATTATATTGTATAGAAACCTTGGCAAGAGTGGACGTCTTATGCCTTGATAAAACGGGAACGCTCACAAAGGGAAATTTAGTCGTATCCCATATGGATGAAAGTATTCAACAAATTGTTGCCGATATGTATGCCATATTACCGGATGATAATGCGACAACTCGAGCCATACGAAAAGTGATGGGTAAGCCAAAACGGACTAAGGCCCTTTCTTATGAATCTTTTTCGTCACAAAGAAAATATGCGAGTGTAACCTTTGAAGAGGGGACCTATTATTTAGGGGCGTATTCCTACATTGTTAAGAATGTAGATAAAGGAGTTGTAAACCAAATCAATGAGTATGCTAGTAAAGGCATGCGAGTTATGACTTTGGTTAAAGATGAAAATGTACTTGGCATGATCTGTTTAGAGGATGAATTGCGCGAAAATGTACAAAAGAATTTGGATTATTTTAAAGCACAAGGTGTTCAAATTAAAATTATTTCTGGAGATGATCCTACAACGGTTAAGGCTTTGGCAAAAAAAGCGAATCTATCTGGAAAAATGATGGATTTATCGGGTGTGGATGATGTTTCAAGTTATTGTGAAAGCTATTCTATCTTCGGAAGGGTGACACCTTCACAAAAGCTAGAGCTTGTGAAAGCTTTGCAGGCCAATGGTCATACAGTTGCGATGACAGGAGATGGCGTCAATGATGTGATGGCTTTAAAAGAAGCTGATTGCTCGATTGCGATGGATAGTGGAAGTCAAGCCTGTAAAAATGTGGCAAGCCTTGTCTTATTAGAAAATCAATTTGATGCGCTTCCTAGTATTTTGTATCAAGGAAGGTGCATTATCAATAATATTCAAAGAACGGCTTCTTTATTTTTAGTAAAAACAATCTTTTCCATTGGACTGACTCTGCTTACTCTATTTTTTATTAAGAAATATCCATTTCAGCCTATACAATTAACTTTAATTTCTGCCTTAGCTACTGGAATTCCTAGCTTTATCTTAACTTTAGAACCGAATGGAAATCGTGTTAAAGGTAACTTTTTGATGAACGTATTTTCTAAAGCGATTCCAGGAGCTAGTTGTGTGATTGTCAGTGTGATTTGTTGTTACTTGTTTAAGATTATTTTTCATGCTTCCTATTCACAATTTTCAACGATGTGTATGATTTTAGCAGGCGTAAATGCCTTAGTCGTATTAACTCGTATTTGTAGGCCTTTCACAAAGCTTAGAAGAGCATTGGTCATCTTTATGACCGTATCCTTTTTTGTGGGTATATTTGGCTTTTCTTCTTTCTTTTACATTGTTTCTTTACAATGGAGACAAATTTTATATTTAATTGTGAATATTCTTTTGATTCCTGCTTTTTTGACTTGGATGACAAAAATTATGAAAAAGCATCAGAAACAATGTTTGGATTTCTTATTGAAAATAAAGAAGAGATAAGTGTATAGTGTTTTAGGAGGGATTTTTGATGTATAAAATTATTGCGTGTGATTTAGATGAAACTTTGATTTCAAGAGATCGTACTATTTCAACAGAGAATATTGAAGCGATTCAAGAAGCTACAAAGTTAGGTGTTAAATTTGTTCTTGCAACAGGAAGAGGATATAATTCAGTTCATGGTACTTTAAAAGAGCTAGGATTGTTTAATCAAGAAAATCAATATGTAATTTCTTATAATGGTGGTGCGATTACGGAAAACAAAGATGAAAAGCTAATGTATTTTCAAGGAATTACCTTTGATGAGGCACAGGCCTTATATAAAAAAGGTCTAGAGTATGATCATATTTGTATTCATGTATATACACCAGATCAGGTTTGGGTACGTAATTTCTATCCAGAAGAAGTGACTTATTTACAAAATAGACAGCCTTGTACTGAAATTTTTTCGGATGACATTGAATTTTTAAGAGGAAAAGAAATTGTAAAGGTTATTTATATGAATACGGATTATGAGTATTTGATGAAGATTGAATCCGAAATTAAAGATTTAACAGAAAATATGGATGTGTCTTATTCTTCGAATCGTTATATGGAATTAAATCGTAAAGGCGTTTCTAAAGGAAATGGACTTCGTCGATTATGTGAAACGTTAGGTGTCGATATTAAAGATACGATTGCGATTGGTGATAACTATAATGATCTTTCGATGATTCAAGCAGCAGGACTTGGAGTAGGTGTAAATAACACATATGAAGCAATGAAAAAGGATTGTGATTTTATTACAGATAATGATTGTGATCATAGTGCTGTGGCAGAAGTCATTCATCGCTTTATCTTAAATAAATAAAGGAGAAGATGAAATCATCTTCTCACTTTTTTTTGGACATATTTTGAAATTGTTTCTATTAATTGTGTTGAATTAAATGGCTTTGAAATATGTTCATTCATTCCAGCTTTTTTAGAAGCAAGTTTATCTTCTACAAAGGCATTGGCGCTCATCGCAATAATAGGAATGGATGTATTGTATTCCCGAATTTTATGGGTTGCCTCATACCCATCCATAACAGGCATCATGATATCCATTAAGATTACATCGATAGAATTTTTTGATTTTAAGAATAGCTCAACAGCTTCTTTTCCATTATAAGCCTGAATTACGTGGGCGCCTTCCTCTTCTAGAATGACTTTGGCGATTTCCATATTTAATTCATTATCTTCAACAACTAAAATATTGAATCCTTGAATAGAAAGGGATGGGTTCGCCTCTTCTTTTACTTTTAACGGTTTTATAGATGTATCTACATCAAAAGGAATAATAATGTCAAATGTTGTTCCTTCATCCTTTTTGCTTTCGAAACGAAGCGTACCATTCATGACTTCGACAATATTTTTCGTAATGGACATTCCAAGTCCAGTACCATAGTAGCGAGTACGGGCTGTGTTATTTTCTTGCATAAATGGCTCAAAAAGATGCTGCTGAAATTCTTCAGACATTCCAATACCTGTATCTGTACAAATGAATTGAACTTTAGATGTTTTTCCATCATATTCTATTTCTTTACATGTGATATAGATTTTTCCATTTTCCTTATTGTATTTAATCGCATTGCTTAAGATGTTTGTCAAAATACGTTTAAAATGAACGGGAGAACCGATTAGGTTTGGATAGGGAACGTTGCAATCTTTTTGAATAATTTCAATGCCTCTTTCTTTCGCTTGTCTTTCAATTATATTGTAGACGTTGATGGAAAGATCATCTAGATTAAATGGGACGTGTTCTAGGGTGATGTTTCCAGATTCTAATTTAGACATATCTAAAACTTCATTAATCAATTCAAGAAGGACATGAGCTGAATCATAGATTTTTTCTCGACATTCATTTCGCTTTTGTAAATCTTCTGGATAGTACCTGGCAATATCTAGCATACCCATGATTCCATTTAATGGGGTACGAATATCGTGACTCATTCGCATTAAGAATTCGGTTTTTGCCTTATTGGCACGATCCGCTTCTTGTTTGGCTTTTAATAATTCTTTTTGATAAGCCTCATCTTTTTCACGTTGTTTTCTTTCTTGCTCTAAATGCTCTTTAATAATCGAATCAATAATTTGGAATCCGGCAATGACATTTCCTTTGTCATCTACCTTGTATATGGTGAATTGATAATTACACATTTTTCCGGAATCTAAGCTTCGATAGTTCCCTAAAAATTCATCTTGATTGGATAAGATCCGTTTTAAATTTTCGCGATGTAGTAATTGATAGAGTCGATCTTTATCTTCTGGATGAACACGATTTTGAATCCAGAAATTTAAAATGTCTTCATATACAAAAGTTTGATTTTTAAGGTCAACAACTTCTTTTAAATCGTAATCATTGGCTAGTTTTAGTATTTTGGCTGTACCATTATTTAAGTTCGCAAGATAAATATTTCGATAGTTGCGAGAAAGCGTATTGAAAATAGATAATTGTTCTTCTAATTCTTTGCGGTGAGCCTCTTCTTCTTTTAGTTGTTTTTGAAAGATGTCATCTACATTTTGAAAGCCTGCCACAATTTGATCTGTTGCGTGTGTACGAATAAGATAGTATTGGTAATATACAATTTTATTATTGATCCACATACGATAGATACCCGTATATTCATTTTGTTTCTTAAAAACTTCACGTAAGTTTTCTGGAGCTAAAGCTTGTAACAGGGCTTGTTGATCCTCCTTATACACTTCGTCTAGAACCCATTCTTTTAAATAGCTTTCATATGGGAAAAATTGATTTTTGGCTTTTGTTAGGGGACTCTTTGAAGCTTTATCTTCGGATTTTAGAACTTTTATGCTCGCATTCTTTAAATTAACGATGTAGACATTTTTGTAGTTATAGGCCAGACTATTAAAAATTAAATCCTGCTCTTCTTGTTGCTGGTGAAGCCTTTTTTCATTTTCAATAATGTCATCTGTAATTTGGAAACCAGCAACAATGTAGTCGTTATTTTCAAACTTAATGTATTTAAATTGACAATAGTGCAATGTATTTTTTTCAAGAACACGATAGTTTCCCGTATATTCGTGTGCGTCTGAAAGTTTTTTTAGGATGGTATGTAGATCAATCGCATCGGACATTTTTTCTTGATCCTTTGGATGAACGCGTTCACGAATGTATTGATCTTTTAACTTTGCATAGTCATACCACAAATCACAATCGGCTTGAATACTGCTTGTGACATATCCATTGAGCTTGAAGATTTTAACTTTATTCGATTGAGGATTCACTAAATAGATGTTGGCGTAGGCATCAGAAAGAGCTGTAAAGATGGCAAGTTGTTCTTTTAATTCTTCTTCATATATTTGTTTTTCCTCATATTCTTCTGAAATATCTAATCCATATAGAATACATTCAACGTGCTTGTTGTTTGGATTGATGATAAAGTGTGCCGAAATTCTTGCAGGACGTATCATTTTGTCATCAAAATAAGAATAGGTTTCGACTTTTAAATCATTCTGACCCTTATTATAGGCTTTAAGCAGATTTTCCTTATTAAAAAGATTGTAAAAATCTTCTCTTTCTGTTTTAGAAGGAATATAGCTAGCGACGATTTGAATCAGTTCATTGATTGTGTTGCATTGTTCCATGCCCACAACTTCTTTGGATAAACCATTGATGGATAGAATGGAGTCTATACTTAAGTCTAAATGAAAGACACCTTGTGCATTAGGAATGGATGAAAGTAGAGCTTGTGTTTGGGCTTGATAATTTTGTTGGAAACGACGTAAATCGGTAATATCCCAAGCATATTCGATGAAGGCTTCTTTATCCTCCCATATGATTTTTTTTGTTTTTACTTTATATACTTCTTTCCCGTTGTCGACTTCCGCTTCAAAAATATCTTGATCTTGAATTTGATGTATAGGACAAAATGAGCAAGGTTTGTCTAGTCCCATCATATATTCGTAACAAGGTCTTCCTTTATAGTCTTCATTAGAATGAGCAGCATATTTTTTGGCTTTTTTGTTGGCATACAACATGGAAAAGCTATTCATTTGACTCACTTGAACCATTTCGTTTGAATCGTTTAAAATTTGTGTAAGTAATGCATCATTATCTTTGCTCATGATCTCACACTTCCTATCTTCTTTTCTTTTCTTAATTTTACCATAAATGGTAGAATGAAAGAAAGAAGGTGAGATTATGGATAAAATTTCAGTTATTGTACCAGTTTATAATGCGCAAGATTTATTGGAAAGATGTTTTGATTCGATTTATCATCAAACGTATGGGTTTGAGAATTTAGAAGTCATTTTTATTGATGATTTATCAACGGATGATAGTTTAAAAATTTTATGTGAATTTCAAAAGAAACATCCAGAAAATATTGTTGTTAAGGCCTTAAAAAACAAAGGTCATTCTGGGGGAGCAAGAAATGCAGGGATTGATGTTAGTGCAGGAAAATATGTAACATTTGTTGATGCGGATGATTGGATTCATCCAGAAATGTTGAGACTTTTACATTCACAAATGGAAAAAGAAGAGTATGACATTGTGCAAGGGGAAGCTTTTATGTTTTCAAGTAAAGAAAGTCCGAACTATGATGTAAAGGTACATTCGGTTGATTGTTATAATTTAGAAGATTGTGAATCAAGAAAAGAAATTTTAGTTGGCCTTACACAAGATTTAAATTTAACCGTTTGGTCAAAATTATACTCCGCTCCATTTATTAAAGAAAATAGGCTTCGATTTATAGAAAATTGTTATTTTGAAGATAATCATTTTACATTATTGGCGATGATTTTGGCTAAAAGAATTTGTAAAGTGCATGCACCTATTTATGGGTATTATGATAATGTATCGGGTACTATTATTGAACGATTAAATCCAATTAAAATTAGAGATCTTGAATATGTGATTTGTTGTGCGATGGATGAAATAAAAAAAAGAGAGATTGATGTAACACCTTATAAGGACGCGTTTGATAATTTTATATTCTATAAATTATATTTAGAAACAACCACAAATTTAGAGATTGCCTTTTATTCAGAAAAGGAACATTATCGAGAAGGTATTTTAGAAAAGATTCCTGATATCGCAAAAAATCCGTATCTAAAAAATTATAAGAGTTTGGATCAGATTCAAAAAATAAAAGAACTGGATGTATAACATTCAGTTCTTTTATTTTATGCTTTTTTCTTCTTAATAAAGATAAATGCTCCAATCGCAATTAAGACAACAATAATCATAGCTGTAACGAATGTATTATTATTATCTCCAAAGATGCTACTAGTTTCTAGATTTTCACTTTCTTCATCACTATAGACAAGAGTTATTTCCATATCTTCTGAAATAGAATCTGCTTTTACAAGATCATTTTCTACTGTTATAGATTCTGGTACATCTTTAAATTCTACGAATTCTTTATCTTCAACAGCAGGAACTTGAAGTTCAAATGGAGTATTCGCATCGACTGTCATCTTTTGCGTATTTTGCCAAGTACCAGCTTCATTAACCATGTTCATGGTTATAGTGTAGGTTTGTGTTTCTTCTTGTTCAGATTCACCCCAATCCGAATTAGCTCCACCTCCTGGTGTTGCCTTTGAAATGATTTCTTTTAAATTTTCATCATAGCTAATCGTATAGTTGTTTGAATTGTTGACATAATAAATATTCATCGCATCATTTGTTTGATTTTTTGCCAAGGTACGAGCATCATCAATATATAATCCAATCTGACTCGATGTATCGGGAGCACTCAAAACGTAAGACTTTAGCCAACCACCCGTATTCATATATAAATCTGCTTCATAGTCTTGTGTATCGTTTGTATTATTTGTGATGGTAATAACTCCATTTAGGGTGATATCGTTAAATTGATCTACATCGACGGCTCCAGATTTTTGATTCGTTGTAATATTATTTTGGATGGTTGAATTTTCTAATACAAAGTTGTCATTCTCTATATCAATGGCTCCACCATGATTGGCTTTGTTGTGGGTGAAAGTACAATTTGAAACAGTCACATTTTCCTGATGAATTTCGATGCCACCACCACTATAACAAGAATTACCATCAAATGTAATTCCATGAATTTTGCCTTCATTGCCTGTAAAAACGCAGCGTGCTGCATAGAGGCCACCACCATAGGCTCCTTTGGCAATGTTGCCAGAGATTTCTCCATCAGAATTTGTAGAGCTTACTTCAAAGTTTGAATAATAGAAGTAAACACCTCCACCTGTATTATCAGATTGATTTAAGTTAACACCAGAACCATTCAGATATATTTTGCTTCCTTTAGCGCGTGAATAGATTCCACCGCCAAATCCATGTG
>CAVGPK010000041.1:0-16768 GCA_963631155.1 bacterium
AGATATTTTATCAGATTAAAAAAAGACTGTCGACACTCAATTTGTCAACAGTCTGAAGTAGGATTTAAATCCTACTTTAATTTTTGCATCAATTCATTAAAATCTGGTTTATTGATTTCATGGAATTCAATTGTGACATGATCATCATCTTTGTAACGTGGAATCAAATGTACATGAAAATGCGAAACACTTTGTCCAGCAGCTTCATGAATGTTGGATAAAATGTTGATTCCATCACAATGTAATTTTTCTTCCAAAGTATTTGCTAATTGTTGAGCTACTTTGAATACATGATTTCTTACTTCATCTTCACAATCAAGGAAAGAATCACAATGTTTTTTTGGAACCACTAAAGTATGACCATAACTTGTAGGGTTAATATCTAAAAAAGCAATAACCATATCATCTTCATAAATCTTATTACTTGGAATTTCTCCATTCACAATAGAACAAAAAATACACATTTATTTCATCTCCTTTTGCGCCCTATAAATGAAAAGCCAGACTAAGGGGTTGTCTGACTTTCCAAAGGGGATAGAAAATAGTATGAATACCAATTTTGAAATTCATACCGGCAAGGCCTTCAAACTCCTTGCTTGATTCTAAGTATATCATAGGTTGTATCGAGAAATGTGTGAAAATTATGGTAAAATATGTGAAAACACTAAAAAATGACACTTTTTTGCATTTTTTTAAGACGATGTCCCATTTTTTTAGAATGGATTTGCGTAAATTGAAAATTTGTCGTACATTTCTATGCTATAATAGACATCAAGCGGAGGCTTAAAAATGATAGAAAAAACTCTACAGGAAATAGTACATATTCTTCATGCGCAAATTCATGGAGATATTGATGATACAAAGAAAATAAAAGGAGTCACAATTGACTCAAGACAAGTAAGTAAAGATTGTTTATATGTGCCAATTATTGGAGCAAGAGTGGATGGTCATTCTTTTATAGATCAAGTCTTTGAAAAGGGAGCTCTTACTTCTTTTTGGCAAAAAGATCATACACCCTATCCAAACTATCCAGTCATTTTGGTGGATGATACTTTAAAGGCGATGCAAGAACTCGCAAAAGTCTATTTAGAATCTTTACATTGCCTTGTGATTGGCGTAACCGGTTCGAATGGAAAGACAAGTTGTAAAGATATGCTTTATAGTGTTTTTTCACAAGAAAAAAAGACACAAAAAACACAAGGAAATCGAAACAGTGAAATTGGTCTTCCATTGACCATTTTTGAATTTGATGAAGACATTGAAGTGGCCATACTTGAAATGGGGATGGAAAATAAAGGTGAAATTACACAATTGACATCTATCGCAACACCAGACATTTCCATTATCACATCAATTGGTTCAGCCCACATGGAAAATCTTGGAAGTAAAAAAGGGATTGCTGAAGCAAAATGTGAAATTCTTACAGGACTTAAAGAAAATGGCCTCTTTATTTACAATTGTGACAATGAAGAAATTCAAACCGTTTTGAATGAACTTCATGTCACAAATAAAAAAATCGTTTCCTTTGGAAAAGATGGAGATGTTCAAATCACAAGCCCAATTGAATATACAAAAAATGGAATTGAGTTTATGTGCAATCAATTTGATCAAAAAGTTGAACTTGCGACATTTGGTGATTTTCAAGCTATGAATGCACTTCCGTGTATTTATGCAGCAAAGGCAATGGGAATTAAGGATGAATCGATTTTAAAAGGATTAAAAGAACTAGAAATCACAAAAATGCGAACACAGTTGATACCTGTACAAAAAGGCTTTATTTTAGACGACACATATAAATCCAATCCAGAAAGCGCAAAAGCAGCTATTGATACTTTAATGGCAATTCCGGCTAAGAAGCATATTGCGATTTTGGCAGACATGCTTGATTTAGGACCACAAGAAAATGCATTGCACGCAAGTGTAGGTGCATATGCCAAGGATAAAGGTGTCGATGCACTCTATTGTTTTGGTCCATTATCAAAACATACGGCGCAAGCATTTGGCGGAAAATGGTATGAAACAAAAGAAGAAATCGAAAATGAAATCTCTTCTTATTTTAAAGAAGATTGTGTTGTATTGATCAAAGGATCGAGAGCTATGAAAATGGATACGATGGTGGATGATTTAAGGGGGAAATACCATGAGTAAAATTAAGTTAGGTGTAATTTTTGGAGGACAAAGCAGTGAATATTCTGTATCACTACATTCAACAGCCTCATTTTTACATAAAATCAATGCAGATAAATACGAAATCACATACATAGGAATCGATAAAGAAGGACACTTCTATATTTATAATGGTGATATTGATTCGATTGAACATGATACTTGGAAAGAAGAAGGAAAAGTGGTTCAGGCCGCATGGATTCATCATGGAATTATGGCATTGGATGATAAAAATACAGTCTATTCTTTAGATTGTGCTTTTCCAATTCTACATGGAAAAAATGGAGAAGATGGATGCATTCAAGGACTACTTGAATTGATGAACATTCACTATGTAGGCTGTGATGTTATGTCTAGCTCAATCTGTATGGACAAAGAAATTATGCATATCTTATGTAAAGAAGCCAATATTCCTTGTGCGGACTATATTTGTTTAAGAGAAAATGGAAAGAATCCTTCTTTTGAAGAAATTCAAGCACAAATTTCTTTACCTTGGATTATTAAGCCATGTAATGCAGGAAGCAGTTATGGTGTACACAAGGTTGAAAATAAAGAAGAATTTGAAGAAGCTTGCAAAGACGCTTTTTTCTATGATGGACGTGGAAAAATCTTAGTTGAAAAAACCATTGAAGGATTTGAGATTGGTTGTGCTGTAATGGGAAATGAAGAAGTATTTACAGGCTCTATTGATGAAATTGAAATTTCTACTGGTTTCTTTGACTTTGAAGGAAAATATGAAATGAAGGGAGCCAACATTTATTGTCCAGCTCGCATCGATGAAAAAACATTTAAAGAAGCACAAAAACTTGCCAAACAAGCCTATCTTGCGATGAACTGTTGCGGAATGGCACGTGTGGATATGTTTGTAACAAAGGAAAAAAACGTTATTTTAAATGAATTAAATACAATTCCAGGCTTAACAGCGACTTCACGCTATCCATCTATGATGAAGGAAGCTGGTATTGAATTTTCAGATTTAATCGATCAACTTGTCGATTTGGCAATGAAAAGGACAATTGGCGCATGTTAGAAGCTTACAGTCGGGCATGGTGTGAAATTGATTATGATGCGATCATACATAATGTTGCCGAAATTAAAAAATTAGTTGGTAAAACAAAAATCATGGGAATCGTGAAGGCAAACGCATACGGACACGGTGATGTAAAGTGTGCAAAAGCTTTGCGAGATGCTGGTGTTGATTTTTTTGGTGTATCCAGTATTGACGAAGCTTTAAATTTAAGACATGCCGGTATCCAGGAAAATATTTTGATTTTAGGCTATACACCTTCTCAACACTTTCATTATCTACATGAAGAAAATATTGTACAGTCATTGATTTCAATCGAGTATGCTCATGAATTAAATGAATATGCCAAAAGTCAAAATGTAAGCATTCGCTGCCATTGTAAAGTGGATACAGGAATGTGCAGAACAGGTATTCTTTATCAAGAAAACGATAAACATATGGATGACATTGTTACAGAATATCAATTAGAAAACTTAAATGTAGAAGGTATTTTTTCTCACTTTTCTGTCAGTGACAGTCTGGAAAAAGATTGTAAAGAATTTACGACAAAACAAATTCAATTGTTTGATGAAGTGATTGAAAATCTCAAAAAATTAGGTATTGAACCTGGCATTCGTCATATTCAGAATAGTTATGGAATTTTAAATTATCCAGAACTCGAATATGAATATTGTCGCCCAGGACTTTTATATATGGGTGTGACAAGTGATGATTCGATTCCGATTCAGACCAATCCTGATTTTATTCCTATTCTATCTTTATATGCCAATATTAGTTTGGTGAAATGGATTCAAAAAGGAGAAACAGTAAGCTACGGTCGTCATTATACGGCAACAAAACCAACCAAAGTAGCCACAATGAGTATTGGCTATGCGGATGGTTTACCTCGCATTCTGTCAAATTCAAATCATGAAGTATTAGTTCATGGGAAAAGATGTCATTTGATTGGAAATTTATGCATGGATCAATGCATGATTGATGTCAGTGAAGTTGAAGATGTCAAAGAGGGAGATGTTGTTTGTATTGTTGGAAGGCAAAAGGATGAAGTTGTAACCATTGATGAGATTAGCCGTAAAGCACAAACAATCAATAATGAAACTCTATGTGCTATTTCTAGTCGTGTGCCACGATTAAAGGTGAGATCATGAAAAAAAGACAATACGCAAGCATTGATATTGCACGCTATATTTCAGCTTTATTAGTTGTATGTATTCATACGTTTCCATTCTTAGAAATCTCAGAAACATTCAATACATATTGGATTCATACTATCTGTCGTTTAGCAGTACCTTTCTTCTTTACAACGAGTGGTTACTTCTTCTTTAGAAGCTATTCGGATGAAAATGAACAATTAAATGAAGAACGATTTAAAAGATCTTTGTTTCGTTTGTTTAAAATATATATCATTTGGACAGTAATCTATCTTCCATATACAATTTTTGACTATATGCATCAAGGGGTAAAAATTTATTCAATTGTTGCGTATGTGAGAGATTTTATCTTGAATGGAAGTTATTATCATTTATGGTTTTTACCTGCATTAATGTTGTCGGATGCGATTGTTTATTATTTGTTTAAGCGTAAAGGTCTATCTACAACCTTAAAAGTAACATTAATTGCTTATGTCGTTGGATATTTAATCAATGTATATACACCATTATGGGAAGTGATTCCTGGTGTTTCATTCTTTTTTGGCTTCTTCACAAAAGTGTTTACGACCGCAAGAAATGGTATCTTTTTTGGACCTATGTTTGTTGCGATTGGTTTACTTTTGGCAAGAACAAAAAGATTGCCTAAAAAGACAAGCTTGTTAGGCTTTATTGTTTCTTTTGTACTTTTATGCATAGAAGTAACGATTTATAAACAATGTAACATATTAAGAGATCTAACAAGTATGTATATTTGTTTAGTTCCTTGTATTTTCTTCTTAGTGAACTATTTATTAAAGGTAAATGTTCCTTATAAAAAGATGTATACGATTTTAAGACATGATTCTTTATTGATTTATACATCTCATATCTTATTTGCGAAAGTACTATTAGTATTTTTACCGAATGCACATTTGATTGTTTACTTTTTAACACTAGCATGTGCACAAGGATTTGCGGGCTTTGTGACAAGATATCAAGAACGATATCCTATATTGGAAAATTTATTGTAAGAGTATGATTCGAGTATTTCAAATAAAATGTGCCCAGGAAAATGAATTAGAAAGGGCCATTCTAAAAAAATTAAGAATCCGTAAAGAAGACCTTTTGGATTGGCACCTACATAGAAAAAGTGTGGACGCAAGACACCAGAAGGTCTTGTTTTCATATGTCGTTGACTGTAAAGTAAAAAACGAAAAAAAATATTTAAAACTAAAAGACATACAACCAACACCTGATGAAACGTATCATCCAGTTCAATCTGGACATCACAAACTAAAAAGTCGTCCTGTTGTGGTTGGTTTTGGTCCTGCTGGTATGTTTGCAGCTTTGATCTTAGCACAAGCAGGATATAAACCGCTTATTTTAGAAAGAGGATCAAAAGTTGATACACGCAAAGAGAAAGTTGATGCTTTTTGGAACTCAGGCAAGTTGGATGTTGAATGCAATGTTCAATTTGGTGAAGGTGGAGCCGGAGCTTTTAGTGATGGAAAATTAACCACAAGATCGAAAGATTCATTATGTCGAAAAGTATTGGAAGAGTTGGTTCGTTTTGGGGCTAAAGAAGAAATTTTAATCGATCAACATCCTCATATTGGTACAGATGCATTTCTTGGTATTATTAAAAACTTGCGTATGGAAATTGAAACTTTAGGTGGAGAGTTTTTGTTTGATACAAAATTAGAAGAGATTGAAGTAAAAAATAACGAACTAAAGAAAATTAAATTTCATGATCAATGGATAGATTGTCAATCTCTTATCTTGGCGTGTGGACATAGTGCAAGTGATACAATCAAAATGTTACATAAAAAAGGGGTTATGATGGAGAATAAACCTTTTGCGGTCGGTGTACGAATTGAACATAAACAAGAATATATCAATAAAGCCATGTTGCATGAGTATTGCCATGACTCAAGACTGATTCCTGCTCGTTATCAATTAACATATACTGCATCCAATAAAAAGGGCGTTTATACCTTTTGTATGTGTCCAGGAGGATATGTGATCCCAAGTTCAAGCCAAAAAGAACAATTGGTTGTCAACGGAATGTCATATGCTTCTAGAAGTGGGGAAAATGCGAATAGTGCACTTTTGATTCAAATTAATAAATCGGATTATGGAAATGAATTATTTGCAGGACTAAAATATCAGGAAGAATTAGAAAAGAAAGCTTATCACATGGCTGGAAATTATAGGGCTTGTTGCCAATTAGCAAAAGATTATTTAAAAGGTGTCGTATCTCAAGAATTTGAACAAGTAGAACCTACCTATTCATTAGGAACTACTTTTTGTGATTTAAACGAATTATTTTCCCCTTCTGTAAATTTAGCGTTACATGAAGCATTAGAAGCCTTTGAAAAGAAGGTTTGTGGCTTTGTGAGCGAGGGAGCTATTTTGAGTGCTGTAGAATCAAGAAGTTCAAGTAGTGTTCGTATTCATAGAGATTGTCAAGGCCTTAGCAATATTCAAGGTATTTATCCTAGTGGAGAAGGAAGTGGCTATGCAGGTGGCATCATGACAAGCGCTATTGATGGTATTCGTAGTGCACAACATCTTATTGAATATTATTCGAAAGAGGATTTGTATGAAACTTTTTAAACCGGATTATTATGTAAAAAGTTTTGATACGATACAAATCGAGCGTTTAAAGAAAAATAAGATCAAAGTATTGCTTTGTGACATTGATAATACTTTAGTTGCCTATGATGAAGAACAGCCAAATGAAAGAGTGATTCAATTTATTCGTTTTATAGAATCAAATGGAATTCAAGTGGCATTATGTTCGAATGCGCCTAAAAAAAGGGCAACGCGATTTAGTGCAAAGCTTGGTTTAAAAACATATTGGTTTTCCTGTAAGCCATTTCCATTTTGTTTTTGGAGAGTAAAAAAAGATTTTCACGTACATGCCAATGAAATCGCATTGATTGGCGATCAAATTTATACGGATATATTAGGTGGTAATTTTTCGGGTCTCTACACCATTTTAAGTGATCCGATTGCCGTTAAGGATCGAAATGTCACAAAAGTATTTCGTATTTTTGAAAAATTAGTATATTATCATTTAGAAAAAAGAAACGAATTGAATAGAGGTGAATATGATGACTAAGTATTGTAAAGGTTGTGGTGTACTTCTTCAAAATGAAGATGAGAATGCATTAGGGTATGTTCCTACATTGGATGCGTCTTATTGTCAAAGGTGTTATCGCATCCGTCATTATGGGGATGTAACGATTAATATGCAACAGGGGATTGAATCCAATGAAACATTCAAAAAAATCAATGAGATTGATGGCGTGGTATTTTGGGTCGTAGATTTATTTGCGTTTGAATCCAATTTGATTTCTCGCTTAAATCAAAAATTACCAAATAAAGATATTGTGATGGTTTTGACAAAACGTGATGTTTTACCAACAACATTGACGGATGATAAGATTATTCGCTTTGTTCAAAATCGATTAAGTGAAGAAAATATTAAAGTAAAAGATATTATTATTTGTGGATATTTATTAAAAGAAAATGATAAGAGTCGAGAATATTCAAGTCGTATTGTGAAGGCAATTTTAAAATATCGAAAGAATCGAAATGTGATTTTTATGGGGGTTGCGAATGCGGGAAAGTCAACGGTTTTAAATCATTTGTTGGCGACAAAAGATTTAACAACATCGCATAATCCTGGAACAACATTGGATTTGGTTCCTATTCCGTTTGAAGATTATACGATTTATGATACGCCAGGCATTGAGAATATTCATTCTTTGTTGACGTATCTTCAACCTAAGGATTTAAAGACGGTAATTCCCACAAAGCCGATTCGTCCTTTTGTTTCACAGATTTTTGAAGATCAATCCTTTGCGGTAGGAGGTCTAGCTCGTTTAGATGTTGTCGCAAGCGGAAAGGCAAGTGTTGTGGGATATTTTTCACGTTCTCTTTCGATTCATAGAGGAAAGTTAAGTGGAGCCGATGCGTTGTGGCAAAAGCATTTGAATGAAATGTTGGTGCCTTGTGTGGATACGAGTTTATTGACGATGCATACATTTCATGCTCCAAAGTTGGAGAATGAAAAAATGGATATTTGCGTACATGGTATTGGATGGTTTTGTGTGAGTGGACAAATACAAGATGTGTATGTTCGTGTACATAAAGGAATTCAGGTTACATTTAGAAAGGCGATGATTTAATGTTAACGAGTCAAAATAAAAAATTATTAAGAAAACTAGGAATGGATTATAAATCTTTATTTCAAATTGGTAAGGATGGATTGAGTGATAATCTTATTTCTTCTTTATCAGATTCTTTAGAAGCACATGAATTGGTGAAGTGTAATTTATTAAAGACAAGTCCGATTGATGTAAGACAAGCTGCGATTGAGTGTGCAAGTGCAACTGGGAGTGAAGTTGTGCATATTGTAGGGCATACGTTTTTGTTGTATAGAAGAAGTAAGGAAAATAAACTGGGGCTAAGAAAATGAAAATTGCCATTGTAGGAGGTTCATTTGATCCCATTCATAATGGACATATACAAATGGGCAAAAAGGCGATTGAATTATTAGATGTAGATGAAGTTTGGTTTATGCCAACATATAGTACGCCTTTAAAAGCGCGTGGATTAACTTTGAATGCATCGCGTGTAAAAATGATGGAGCTTGCTTTGGAAGAGTATCCAAAATTTAAAGTGTGTACAATGGAGCTTGAGCGTGCAAAAGTGAGTTATACATATGATACTTTAGTGGAATTGAAACAAAAGTATCCGCAAGACAAGTTTTACTGGATCATTGGTAATGATCAATTGAAACAGTTTGATCAATGGTACAAAGCGGATGAACTTGTAAAAATGGCTCAATTTGTTTGTTTTGATCGTGATGGAAAACATGCGAAGAGTAAATATTCAATTCAATGTTTACATATGCCTATGGTGCCTGTTTCAAGTTCTGAAATTCGTAAGGGTAACAAATTAAATTATGTGCCGGATAAGGTGTTGGATTATATCTATAAGAATGAGTTGTATGTTGAAGATTTTGTACGATCTAGACTTACAGATAAGAGGTTTAAACATTCTTTATCGGTCGCAAGATTGAGTGAAGAAATCGCATTACATAATGGGTTGGATGTTCATTTGGCTTATATGATTGGTTTGTTCCATGATATTGCCAAATATTTGCCTGAAAAGGAAATGGAAAAGTGGATGGATAAAGTGTGTCCAGAAAACAAAAAATATGCGTTTGCCGTTTGGCATGGTTTTGTGGGGGCCGAGGTTTGTAAAGCGATATTTGGTCTTACAGATTCTATCCTTTATGAGGCTATATATCATCATGTATTGGGCACAAGTACAAATGTATATGCGAAAATTGTTTTTTGTGCCGATAAATTAGATCCGTTGCGTGGCTATGATTCAAGTGCCATGATTGAAGCTTGTAAGAAGGATATTCATTCTGGTTTTGAGTGGGTGACTTTGGAGAATAAAAAATATTTAGAAAGAGGATAGAATGGAACTTTTAGATATTGTTGTGAATGCGATTTGTGAAAAGAAGGCGCAAAATGTATGTGTGTATGATGTATCGAGTCTGACGCCATTTATGGATCATATGATTGTGGCGAGTACAATGAATATTCGTCAAAATAATGCGATTAGCCAAAATATCAAGGATCGTTTAAAGGAAAGTGGATTTAAGGGGGATATTCATGTGGAGGGAACGTCTTCTTCAAAATGGCTTTTAATCGATTTAAAGGATGTTGTGGTTCATTTATTTGTGAATGAGGAAAGGCAGGTATATCAGTTGGATCGATTGTATAGTGATGTACCGGTGAAAGTGTATGATTTATAATACATTAGCGAATTATTATGATGCTCTTGTAAAAGATGAAGAGGCTACCAAACAATGGGTAGATTGGATCGAGACTTTTTCCAGACCATCGAGATGTTTAGAGTTAGCGTGTGGTAGTGGTGAAATTACTGAATTATTGGCAAATCACAAGTATGAAATGAGTGCTTTGGATTTGAGTGAAGAAATGGTTAAGCGGGCAAAGGAAAAGAATGTAGAAAAGAATATTCAATTCTATTGTCAGGATATGCGTGATTTAAGTAATTTACATTGTTATGAAACGATTTTATGTTTATGTGATAGCTTTAACTATTTATTAAGTAAAGAGGATGTAAAGCATTTCTTTAAGAGTGTATATGATCATTTAGATGAGGGTGGACTTTTCTTTTTTGATACACATGCTTGGGATCGTTTAGAGGAATTTAGTGAAGAATTTAATGAGACAGGCCAATTTGAGGATGGATGTCAATACCAATGGTCGATTATGAGTGAGGATGATTATATTTATCAGGATTTTGCCTTTTATTTTCATGACCAGGTGGTTCAAGAACATCATATTCAAAGGGTATATGCCAATGATTGGTTGGAATCAAGTTTGAAAGAGTATTTTGAGATTGAAAATATTTGTACGGATTTTGAATATGAAGGGATTTGTCCTGGTGAAAAGTATTTTTATGTTTGTAGAAAGAGGATGAAATAATGATTGGTATTATTGCGGCAATGGATGAAGAAATTCAAGAGTATGAAAAGAAAATGGATTGTGTTGATGGCACAAAAACGATTGCGAATTGTACATTGATTTATGGAAAATGGAAGGGCAAGGATGTTGTCTTGTGTAAGAGTGGAGTCGGTAAGAGTGCTGCTGCCATGTCTTGTTCTATTTTGTGTATGCAAGAGGATGTAAAGGCAATTGTCAATGTTGGTACAGCTGGTGGTCTTAAAGAGGATGAAGAAGTATTAGATATTGTGATTAGTGATCAAGTTTGTCAGGCAGATTATGATACAAGTCCAATTGATGGAGAAGATGGCATTGGTTTAGTGTATAATAGTGATGATTCTTTAAGAAAGTTGTTTGTGGATGCGGCGATTGAAAGTGGTGTTCGATATCATGTGGGTATGATTGCTTCACAAGATCTATTCATGTCTAGAAAAGAGGATTATGATAAACTTTTAAGTCGTTTTCCAAAATCTATTTGTTCGGAAATGGAAGCGGGAGCTGTTGGTCAGGTTGCGACTAGCTTTAAGATTCCGTTTGTGATTGTTCGTTCATTAAGTGATGTTGTGCATCATGAAGGAAATCAAATGGAGTTTTCTGCGTATGTAAGTAAGGCGAGTGCTCAATCGGCTAAGCTTATTGATTATTTGTTGAAGAGTATTTAAAAAGGATAGGAGGATAAGCATGAAGAAGAGATATTATGGTAAGCGAATGACGTTTGGTCTTGTTTGTGTTCTTATCCTTATTGTGCTTTTATTGTGGGCAGAATTTGTGAGTGGACCGAGCAGAGTTCATGAGGCTGTTTTGGCAAGTCGTATTGCGAACATTCAAAAGCAGAATGAAAATATTAAAGGAATTAGTGAGCATATTTTTGATTATGTAACGTATCAGGGGTATGATAGTGAGAATTTATATTGGTATAATGCGAAGAGCGAGTTGATTACTAGCCGTGATATTTCAACTTTAAATTATGCGAAGGCAAAGCGAATTGCGAAAAAGCAATTTAGTATTAAGTGTGATTCGATTCAGCTTGGGTATGGTTACAACAATCCGGTTTATGAGATTCGTGGTTCGAATAAAGTGTTATTGTTGGATTATGATAGTTTTATTTGTGTATATGAAAGGGATGCGTGATTTTTATGGAAAAAATAGATTGGAATGCTCCATATATTGATCGTCGTACTTGGATTTTAGATCATCTTCAAGATTTGAATGTGGATGCCAAAGAGATTGTCGTGTTATTGTTGATTGATTTTTTTAATTCGCAACATATTTCTATTGATCATGAATTGATTGGTGAAAAATTAAAAATAAGTACAGATGAGATTGAGGATATTTTCGCGCATTTATCAGAAAAAGGGTATTTAAATTTAGATTTTAAAAATGGAACCATCATTTTTGATATTGAGGGTGTGTTTGATTTGAAAAATGTACAATCGTCTATGATTGAACAATCTTTGTGCGAAAGAATTGAAGAAGAATTTGCTAGACCCTTATCAAGCAGTGAGATGCAAAGGATTTTAGATATGGCTAGTGAATATGATTCAAGAAGGGTTGTCTGTGCTTTGAATGAAGCTATTTGTAATGATGTGCATGATTTGAATTATATTGAGCGTATTTTACAGAATTGGAAAGAAAAGAATTATTCTATCGAAGATTTGGAGAATGGAAAACGATGAGTCCAGATGAAATTTTGGACGAAATGGAAAGGATCTTTCCAGAAGCGAGATGTGAGTTAAATCATGAAACGTCATTTCAATTGCTTGTGGCAGTTGTGTTGAGTGCACAGACTACGGATGCGATGGTCAATCGCGTTACACCGGATTTGTTTGCTAGATTTCCAGATTGTAAGTCGATGGCGCAAGCGGATGTTTCGCAGATTGCTTCTTATATTCGTAAGATTGGTTTATATCGGAATAAGGCAAAATCCATTTCGAGTTTAAGTAAAACGTTGCTTGAGAAATATGATGGCCAAGTGCCTAGTAGTTATCAGGCTTTATTAAATCTTCCTGGTGTTGGAAGGAAAACGGCGAATGTTGTTCGTAGTGTTGCCTTTGATATTCCAAGTTTTGCGGTGGATACCCATGTCAATCGTGTCAGCAAACGTTTGGGTCTAGCCAAATATTCGGATTCGGTAGAGAAGGTAGAAGCAAAACTAAAGAGAAAGATCAATCGTTCCAGGTGGAATCAGGGTCATCATGATTTTATTTTTTTTGGTCGATATTTGTGTCATTCCAGAAATCCAGAATGTGATAGATGTCCTTTTGCTTCTTTTTGTAAGAAAGATCGTTATGAAAAGTAGAAAGTCTGTGTAAGCAGGCTTTTTTTATGGGACTAGTTTTATTTTGTAAATTGAACTATAATGAACAAAGATTCTATATAGTGAATTTTTCGGAGGTTATATGAAAATTATAGTCGTGGGAGATGGCAAAGTTGGTTTTGCGATTGCCAAACAATTGGATCAAGAAGGTCATGATATTACGGTTATTGAAAATAAGGCTAATGTTTTAGCGAATACAATGAATCGTCTTGATATTGTTGGGGTTCAAGGAAATGGAGCAAGCTTGGACACGTTGCAAGAAGCAAGAGTGCAATCGAGTGATTTATTGATTGCGGCAACTTCTACAGATGAAGTCAATATTATTTGTTGCTTATTGGCCAAAAAATTAGGGGCAAGACATACGATTGCGCGTATTCGTAATCCTGAATACAACAATACGGTTCGTAGTATTAAGGATGAATTAGGGTTGAGTATGAGTGTCAATCCTGAGCAGGCTGCAGCCCAGGAGATTTTGCGTGCTTTACGTTTTTCAAATTCAATCAAGGTCTCTTCTTTTGCGAAAGGAAGAATTGAACTTGCAGAAATTAAGGTTACACAAAGTATGCCGATTGCAGGTATGTCGATTATGGAGGCTTTGCGTAAATTTAAGAGTGAAGTTTTATTTGTTGCGATTCAAAGAGATGGAGAAGTTATCATTCCAAATGGTAATTCCATTGTGCAAGAGAATGATAAGTTAACTTTGACAGGCTCAACAAAACAATTGGAACGATTCTTTAATAAGATGGGTATATTGTCGGCTCATGCGGTTCGAGAAGTTATGATTGTTGGTGGAGGTAAGATTACGTATTATCTTACTAGCATGCTTCTTGATTTGGGTATGGATGTAAAGATTGTTGAAATTAATAAGGATAAGTGTGTGAGTCTTGTTGAAAAATTCCCTCAGGTCACAGTGATTGAAGGGGATGGAACGGATCATGAATTATTGCTTAGTGAATCTTTAGAGGAAATGGATGCTTTTATTGCACTTACAGATAATGATGAGGAGAATGTCATTATTTCTATGTTTGCACAAAATCATGGTGTAGCTCATGTTCTTCCTAAGGTTAATCGTGTTTCTTTAGGTTTCTTATTGGATAAGCTTGGTTTGGAAAATTCAATTACGCCTAAATTTATTACGGCAAATCAGATTGTACAATATGTTCGTGCTATGCAGAATACGGTAGGAAGTAATGTGGAGTCTTTAATTAAGATTGTCGATGATAAAGTGGAAGCTTTGGAGTTTAGAGTGCGCGGTAATTGCCGCTTTATTGATGTGCCAATTAAGGATTTAAATATTCGTCCTGGTATTCTAATTGCGTATGTTACGCATAAGGGTGTATCAAAGGTGGCTCGTGGTGATACGCGTGTTCAATTATCGGATACGGTTATTATTGTAAGTAAGGTTGCAGGATTGAGGGATATTAATGATTTATTATCTTAAGCATAAATTACATAAATTAAACTGGTCTGTTATTGGGAATGTGATTGGGTATATCTTGATTGCAGAGGCAGGCTTATTGGTATTTCCTACATTGGTTGATTTGATTTATCAGGAGGGAAAATTTCTTTCTTACTTATCGGTTGGTGTCGTTTGTTTAATCTTAGGATATTTATTATCGAGAATAAAAGTGAAGCATAATGAATATTTTGCCAAGGAAGGAATGATTGCGGTAGGCTTAGGCTGGATTGTGGTCTCATTCTTTGGAGGATTACCATTCTTTTTGACAAATGAAATCCCTAATTTATTTGATTGTTTTTTTGAGGCGGTTTCCGGATTTACAACGACGGGTTCTAGTATTTTAAAAGAGGTAGAAACGCTTTGTCATGCGACTTTGTTCTGGAGAAGTTTTACACATTGGATTGGTGGCATGGGTATTCTGGTATTTATTTTGGCTTTATTACCTCGTTCAAATGATCGGAATATGCATATTATGCGCGCTGAATCTCCAGGCCCTACTATTGGTAAATTGGTTCCTCGTTTAAAACAGACGGCTATGTTATTGTATTCGATGTATATGGGCTTAACGATTATTATGGTTATTTTATTGTTGCTTGGAAAGATGCCTTTGTTTGATGCGTTATGTAATACGTTTGGTACAGCGGGTACAGGTGGATTCGCAATAAAAAACACGAGTATAGGTTGGTATAATAATACGTATTATGAAGTGATCATAACAATTTTTATGATTTTATTTGGTGTTAATTTTAATATGTATTATTTTTTAGTCATTCGAGATTTTAAATCGGTTGTTAGAAATGAAGAGTTGCGAAGTTATTTGGGTATTATTGTATTTTCAACTTTGTGTATTACCATAAATATTTTATCGATGTATCATGGAAATATATTGACATCTTTGCGTTTGGCTGCATTCCAGGTTGGTTCTATCATTACTACTACGGGATATTCAAGTTGTGATTATAGTGTTTGGCCTGAGTTTTCAAAAATGATTTTATTTTTATTAACAATTGTTGGTGCGAGTGCTGGTTCTACTGGTGGTGGAGTTAAGGTGAGTCGTATGTTGATTATTGTTAAGAAAATTAAATTGGATATTCAAAAATTGATTCATCCTCAAAAGGTAGAGGCGATCACAATGGATGGTAAGGTTGTGGATACGGAAACAGTTAATCAGATTATGGCGTATTTTTGTTGTTTCATTTGCCTTTTTGGATTGTGTTTATTTTTGGTTTCTTTAGATAATTTTGATTTTGAGACAACCGTATCGGCTGTAGCTACATGTATTGGAAATGTGGGTCCTGGATTTGGTCTTTGTGGTCCGATGGGAAATTTTTCGATGTTTTCAAATTTATCTAAGTTTGTCTTATCTTTTGCGATGTTGATTGGGCGTTTAGAGATTTATCCGATTATCATCTTCTTATTTCCTTTATTTAGAATTCGTTCTTTATTTAAGGTAAAGAAGAAAAAATATTGATATAAATAAAAATGAGATGGCATTAGTTTTCCATCTCTTTTTTTATCCATGTTAATAGTACTTTTAATATATAGGCTTTTTGTTTAGGGCCAAGAGGAGTGTTAGGTTTGATCTTGTGCCATTTGTATAGACATCCTCTACAACAACATCCTGTGGCATGTTGAGCAATGAAGATGGGATGTCCTTTAAATGGAGTTTGTTTTCCATCGTTTGGAATGTGTTGTGGTGCTAGTCGTTTTTCAATGAAATCTTTGGCATGAGATTCAATGGTATCTAGTCCTTTGTCTTGAACATATTGTTTATCTTTTTCTTTTAGATGAAAGCTGGATCTAAATTTGGATTTAGATAGCTTAGTAAAGAGTTGTTCAAACCATTCTTGTTCTGTCATATATCCCTCTAAAATAAAAAAACCAGCAAATGCTGGTTAACAATCAAAGTGGCGCCTGAAACAAGACTCGAACTTGTGACCTGCCGGTTAACAGCCGGATGCTCTACCGACTGAGCTATTCAGGCATTTCGTTGACTGCCTAATTATATTATCATAATGTATTGATAGATGCAAGAAAAAAATGAATAAAATTATATGGTATCTGATTTCAAAATGATAATGTCTTAATGTAATCAAATTGATTATGTCCCAACTT
>CAVGPK010000042.1:0-16495 GCA_963631155.1 bacterium
ATTAGAATTAGAATTCGAAGATCCGTTTACGGGAAAACAGAAATAATGCACGCCGCAGACCGCTAGCGCTGTAAAGCGCAGCTTTGAGAGCAGGGCTATGCCCGAAACTGAAAAACCACCGGCTAGGCCGGTGGATATTTATTCATGTGCAAAAGATTTCATTGTTGTTGATTTTAAAAAGTTCGTATTAAAGAGTAAGGAGGCAATTTGTATAACAGATAAATGCTTTGATGAAATATTACATATGCATTAATAATATGCCTATCAAAAAACAGAATTGTGCAATTGTATTTGTGATTTGTTCAATCCAATTTGATCGTGCTTTTGTGGAATCGAGCTTTATCGCAAATATACTCATACAAATCATGCCTACAATGGTAATTGTAAAGAAGATCATACTTGGGAATGTCAGAGCCTTATAAAAATGGATAGAATGAATGTTTGTGAAAATTCCAATTAACATAAATAAAAATCCTATTGGCATAAAGATTCTCATTTGCACAAATAGAATATGGATATCTTTCTTTTTTAATGCGATTATGATTTTCCATAATACTTTCGCCATTCCTGTAAGAGAACAAACTAATACTCCAATTTTAAAAGATACACTATTAAAATGTGAAGCAATGACAATCATTGCTGTTGAAAAAAATATGACAGGTAAGGCATCAAATAATGCCAATTGGATCGTGAAATTCTTGTATTTTTCCATTAGTCAATCTTCCTTAATATATCAACCGTATGTGAGCTTGCACCGATAAGATCTTGTCTTTGACAAGTTGACAAATGATAATTTATAAAGGCTTCAAATGTTTCTTCATCCATCTTATTTAGGATAGGACGCATATAATCTGCTGGGCCATCAGCCGCAATAATTTCAATACGTTCTAAATGTAAATCTTCATTTAATTTGTTAATCTGTTCTAAACGAACATAGCTATATAAATCATCGATATTGGTTTGGGTTTGAAAATTATCATCAATCTTTTTTTGCTTGATTGCTTCAAGAATATGACCATCACGAAAACCATGAACCAATACACTATACTCATTCATGACATAGGCTACAAAAATAATGCCATTTGTTTTTGTGACACGCTTTGCCTCGTATAATGCCTTAATCTTATCTTCATAAGTAAACAAATGATACATAGGACCAAAGAGAAGAGTAACATCAAAAGTGTTATCCTTATATCTAGATAAATCAAGAGCACTTCCTTGATAGGCTTTGACCTTGCTCCCTTTAGCTTTTAAAACACCAAGATTGTATTTAACAAGCTCTATCGCATCCACCTCATGCCCTTCTTCACTTAGGGCAATACTATATCTTCCTGTACCAGCACCAATATCGAGTATACGATCTTGTTTTTGTAGGTATTTATGAATAAATGTCATTGTTGTACGGTATTCGACTTGACCGTGTCTTGAAAGCAACCTTTTATCTTCACAAAATTTACCGTAATAATTTTCTAATTCGTTCATGTTTAAATCCTCTTTATGTTATAATTTTTGTTATGAATAGATGGTTTGGAAATGCAGAATTTTATAAAAAAGTATTTATAGTCGCAATCCCTTTATTGATTCAACAAATGATCACAAGCTTAGTTAATTTATTAGACAATATCATGGTTGGACAAGTTGGTACACTAGCTATGAGCGGTGTATCCATTGCCAGTCAATTGATTACTATCTTTAATTTGGCTGTATTTGGATCAGTGGCAGCATGCAGCATTTTTGGTGCTCAATTTTTTGGTAGAAATGATATGCAAGGAATGCGATATTGTCTTCGTTTTAAACTCATCATCGAAATCATGATTTCCATAATAAGTATAATTGTATTTTTACTTTTTTCAAAACCTCTAATTCAACTTTATTTAAATAATTCAAATAATTCTGCAAAAGATATACAAGACACGTTTATTTATGCACAACAATATTTATGGATTATGCTTCTAAGCTTTATTCCATTTTCTTTAACCCAATCCATCAATACTACTTTTTCAGAAACTGGAAAAACAAAGTTGCCAATGATTTCAAGCATTACTGCTGTATTTGTAAATCTAATTGGAAACTATCTATTGATTTTCGGCCATTTTGGTTTACCAAGGCTAGGCGTAAATGGGGCCGCCATTGCGACGGTGATCTCTCGCTTTGTTGAACTTGGTGTTGCGATCTATTTTACTAGGCGTTATAAAAATGAATTGAGTTTCTTTCACCACTTGTTTAAAGGTTTTACGATACCAAATGCTTTGGCTAAACAAATCACAATTAAAGGAGCACCTCTTGTTTTAAATGAAGTGCTTTGGTCAACAGGAATTGCGTGCATTGCACAATGTTATTCTACGCGAGGCGTAGATGCGATTGCAGCTTACAATATTACTTGTACTATTCAAAATTTGTTTTTCGTTTTTAGCATTGCGATGGGCAATTCCATATCCATTCTCGTTGGACAACAATTGGGAGCTGGAAAATTAGAAGAAGCTATGGATACAGATCGAAAACTGATTGTATTTACGTTTTTATTGTCTATATGCGTAGGTCTTGTGTTGCTTGTGAGCGCTCCTTTCTTTCCAAGTTTATACAATACGAAACAAACTATTCGTCAAATGAGTACGGCTATGCTACAAATTTATGGATGCCTTGTTTGGGTGGGTTCTATTTATAATGCTTGTTATTTTACTCTTCGCTGTGGAGGGAAAACAATTCTAACTTTCTTATTTGATTCGGTAGGAACATTGTGTGTAAGCTTTCCTATTGGATATTGTGTTGCGCATTTCACAAATATTTCAATTGTACCCATGTTTTTGATTTTGCAGTGCGCTGATCTATATAAGGTGATTCTTGGCTTATATTTGGTTCATAAAAAGACGTGGGTACAAAATCTAGTGGAAAAAGGAGTGTAAAAATGGATTTATTAAAACGAAACAAAAAAGAAACAAAAGTTTGTCATTGGCTATTAGTCGATGTACTTGTCGTGGCAGCGTGGTTTGTTGGTAGAGGAGTAAAATCAATGCTTACAAATCAATATGGAGCGTGGAGTTGGTTGGCCTATCCAATCACATATTTAGTTCTATATGTATTATTATCTATTCTTCCTATCTTTCCTTCTGGGATTCGTTCGCGTTGTCGTTATGTGACGATTCGTACGATTGTGATTGTTATTGCGATTGTCGTATTTTTAGGCATAGAAATTCCAAAAATGGAACAAAATATTGAAAATGCGACAAACAACTTTTTAGATTCTTTGGTATCGAATTAATATGCGAAAAATCAAGGTGGGTAGAATTCTAATTTTGTTTCTAATTCCAATATGTATATTGGTTATTGGGATTTTTTACTTTACCAGAGAAAATGAACAAGTAGTAGAAACAAGTTATTATGATTTGAATCAATTTGTATATAAGGATGGTCTTATGAGCTATACGGACACAAATTACAAAACAATGACCGGCATTGATGTTTCAAGCTTTAATAAAGAAATTGATTGGAGTCGTGTCAAAAATGATGGCATTGATTTTGTAATGATTCGCTGTGGCTTTCGTGGAGGCGAAGATGGAATTTTATACGATGATCCAATGTATGAAGAATATATAGAAGGTGCCCAAGAGGTAGGTCTATTCGTAGGTGTGTATTTTTATTCGAGCGCTATTACTTTGGATGAATTAGATGAAGAAGTAGAATACGTCTTAAATCGTGTACAAGGGTATTCTTTAGATTTACCGATTGCGTATGATATGGAATATTATAATGAGGCAGGACGTATCATAGATTTGACACAAAAGGAAAAGACTAAAATGGCTCTTCGGTTTTGTAAGAACATAAAGGCAGCAGGGTATACGCCAATGGTGTACGGAAATATGTCATGGCTTTATGAGGATGTGCAATTTGATGAAGTAAGCAAATATCCAATTTGGGTGGCTTCTTATTCTCAAACATGTACCATGGAAGATGAATTTCAAATGTGGCAATATTCATCTCAAGCAAGTGTACAAGGCGTTGATGGGGGAGTCGATATAAATTTGTGGCTTAAAAAAAGATAAAATGTCCAAGATTTGTATACAAAGAATTATTTTTTGTCTATAATGGAATTATCCATAGTAAGTTGAGGATGGATGGCTGGTGTTGGGATGCACCAGCTTTTTTTTGTGGAGAAATGAAAATGAGAATTGAAGAAGGATATATGCCTTTTAAAGGCTTTAAAACATATTACCGAATTGTAGGAGATGGGAATCAAACACCGATTGTTTGTCTACACGGGGGCCCTGGATCTACGCATAATTATTTTGAAGTGTTGGATGAACTTGAACGTAGTGGACACAAGATTATTATGTATGATCAATTAGGATGTGGTAATTCTTATGTTTCAGGACACGATGAATTATGGAATTTAGATATATGGATGGAAGAACTAGAATGTCTGCTTAAATATTTACATATTTCGAAATGTCATTTGTTAGGACAGTCCTGGGGTGGCATGTTGGCAATTGCGTATGCGATTGAAAGAAAATGCGATCGATTAGAATCTCTAATTTTATCAAGTACACTTTCATCCGCATCCCTTTGGGCAAAAGAACAACATCGAATGATTCGATTCATGTCTGAAAGTGAACAAAAGGCTGTTCTAAGTGAAAATTATGATTCAATAGAATACAAGGAAGCAAATGCACATTATATGCAGCTTCATTGTGCAGGCCCTTTTGATGAGAATACACCAGAGTGTGTGAAAAGAGAAAAGGTAAGTGGGCAAAGATCTTATTTGATTGGATGGGGGCCTAATGAATATACGCCCTTAGGTACATTAAAAGATTTTGAATATACCAATCGTTTGTCTGAAATTAAAGTGCCTAGTTTGATTATCAGTGGTACAAATGATTTGTGTACGCCATTAGTTGCGAAGACAATGTATGATGGAATCCAAAAATCGAAATGGGAATTAATGGAAGGGTGTCGTCATATGTGCTTTGTGGATGATCATGATAGATATTGTCAAATAGTAAAGGATTGGATACAGAATATATGAGTTGTAATACCATTTATTAAAAGATAGATGGTATTTTTTTACGTAAAATATAAAAAAACCTTATAAAAATGACACACGGACAAGCGTTATCATGAGATTTGTTCCTGATTTTAAAAAAGCGGGATAAAAAATAGTGCTAAATAAGCCGTAAATTAAGGCTTTTGAAAGTTTTTAAATTTTTTTGAAAAATAGGGTTGAATCACCAAAATATATATGATAGAATACAGGAGCTTGCGATGAAGTGCGAGGTTGCTGACCCACTGAGAAACGTTGTCATGGGTGGAGCCAGGTAATTCGCGTGGAGCATGTTTATCTAGAATAAACGAAAGGAGTTAAACATGGCAAAAAACACAATGAGAATTCGCTTAAAAGCGTATGAGCACAGAATCTTAGATGATAGTGCTAAGAAAATTGTCGAAACTGCGGCAAAACACGGAGCTAAAAAGGTCGTAGGACCAGTTCCATTACCTACAGAAAAACAGGTAGTAACAATTCTTCGTGCGGTTCACAAATATAAAGATTCTCGTGAACAATTCGAAATTCGTACGCACAAGCGTTTGATTGAGATCGTTGCACCAGATAAGGAAACAATCGATTCTTTACAAAGACTTGAACTTCCTAGCGGTGTCGACATCGAAATTAAACTTTAATGGAGGTGTCAATGATGAAAGGACTATTAGGAAGAAAATTAGGGATGACACAAGTCTTCACAGAAGATGGTGTATTAATTCCAGTAACTGTTGTAGAAGTAACACCTAATGTTGTTTTACAAAAGAAAACAGTAGAAACAGATGGTTACAATGCAATTCAGTTAGGATTTGAAGAAATCAAAGAAAAACGTACAACTAAAGCAAACATCGGACACTGCAAAAAAGCAAATACAAGTCCAAAACGCTTTATCAAAGAAGTACGTGATTGCGATATGGACGTTAACGTTGGAGACTTAGTTGACGTTGAATTATTCGCTGCTGGTGAAACAGTTGACGTAATCGGAACAAGTAAGGGTAAAGGTTACAATGGTACAATCGTTCGTAACAATGCTCACCAAGGTCCAAAAACTCACGGTGGATCTAAGAACATTCGTCACATTGGTTCATTAGCTACAAATGGTATTACTTCACGTCAAGGACGTATCATGAAGGGTACTATCATGGCTGGTCAAGAAGGTGGATACACTACAACAAACCAAAACTTGACTGTAATTAAAGTAGATAAAGAAAACAACTATATGTTAATTAAAGGAAATGTTCCAGGACCTAGAAAAGGTTGTGTTATGGTTCGTAGCGCAAAATGCTCTAAGGGAGATAAAGAACCTGTTACTTTAGTTGACTATACAGCAAATAAGGAGGTTCAATAATGGCTACAATCGACGTAATTAACCAAGCTGGAGCAGTTGTTGGTTCTGTAGAACTTAACGATGCAGTATTTGGTATTGAACCACACCAACAGGCTATGTATGATGCATTAGTAATGCAGATGGCTAGCCGTCGTCAAGGAACAGCTGATACAAAGGGACGTAGCGAAGTATCTGGCGGTGGACGTAAACCTTATCGTCAAAAAGGTACAGGACGTGCTCGTCAAGGTTCAATTCGTGCCACTCAATTTAGAGGCGGAGGAACAGTATTTGGACCTACACCACGTAGCTATGCTTACCGTATCAATAAGAAAGTTCGTCGTTTAGCGTTGAAATCAGCATTAAGCGAAAAAGTTCAAGAAACAGCATTCAGCGTTATGGATAAAATTGAAATTGCTGAACCAAAAACAAAATCATTCGTTTCAATTATTGAAGCTATCCAAGCGCCTAAGAAAACATTGTTTGTTGTTGCTGATAGCGAAGAAGCAACAAACATTTACTTATCAGCACGTAACATTGCAACAGCTACAGTAATGGCTGCTTCAGCAATCAACACTTACGATTTAGTAAATGCAAACAAGGTTGTTATGACAAGCGCTGCCGTAAAACAAGTTGAGGAGGCATTGGCATAATGAAAGACTATAGAGACGTAATTATTCGCCCAATCGTTACAGAAGCAACTATGCAAATGATGGCTAACGATAACAAGTACACATTTGAAGTTGTTAAGGGCGTTAGCAAGATTGAAATTGCAAAAGCAGTTGCAGCTGCATTCAATGTAGAAGTTGAAAAAGTAAATACAATGAACTGCAAACCAAAAACAAAACGTGTAGGACGTTATGTTGGAAAAACAAGTGCCGTACACAAAGCTATTGTAAAAGTTAAAGAAGGACAAACAATCGAATTGTTCGGTTCTGAAGAATAATCAGGGAGAAGACGCTATTTCCTGAATAAATATTGCGATAAGGAGGAAAAGAAAGTTTATGCCAATTAAGAAGTATAAACCAATGACACCTGGACGTCGTGGAATGACAACTTTAACAAAGGATGAAATTACAGCATCTAAACCAGAAAAAAGTTTGTTAGCTCCATTGAAATCTAAAGGTGGAAGAAATAACACAGGACGTATTACTACACGTCATCAAGGTTCTGGACATAAGAGAACATATCGTATTATCGATTTCAAACGTAATAAGGACAATGTACCTGCTCGCGTTGCTACAATCGAATACGATCCAAACCGTTCAGCAAACATTGCACTTTTAAACTATGCAGATGGTGAAAAACGTTACATCATCGCTCCAAAAGATTTAAAAGTTGGAATGAGCGTTGTATCTGGTGTTGAAACAGATATTAAAGTAGGTAACTGTTGTGAAATGAGAAACATGCCTGAAGGTACATTCATTCACAATGTTGAATTAAAACCTGGTAAAGGTGGACAAATGGCACGTAGTGCTGGATGTTCAGCTCAAATCTTAGGTATTGAAGAAAAATATGTAACTTTACGTTTATCTTCTGGTGAAGTTCGTAAAGTATTAGCAAACTGCCGTGCAACAGTAGGTACTGTAGGTAATGAAGATTATAGCTTGGTTAACTATGGTAAAGCTGGACGTAATCGTTGGAGAGGTATTCGCCCAACTGTTCGTGGTTCTGTAATGAACCCTAATGATCACCCTCATGGTGGTGGTGAAGGACGTACACCAATCGGACGTAAATCACCAATGACTCCTTGGGGTAAAAAAGCATTGGGTGTTAAAACTCGTCGTAATAAGAAAGCTAGTACAAAATTAATTGTACGTCGTCGTAATGGTAAGTAGGCAAGGAGGTAAGAAGAAATGAGTCGTAGTTTGAAAAAAGGTCCTTTCTGTGATGACCATTTAATGAAAAAGGTTGTTGCATTAAATGAATCCGGAAAAAAAGAAGTCATTAAAACTTGGAGCCGTCGTTCCACAATCTTCCCTCAATTTGTTGAACATACATTCGCAGTTTACAACGGTAAGGAACATGTTCCTGTTTATGTAACTGAAGATATGGTAGGACACAAATTAGGTGAATTTGTTCCAACACGTAAATATACTGGTCATGGATCAGATGATAAGAAATCTAGATAGTAGGAGGAGAAGAAATGGAAGTAAAAGCAACAGCAAAAACTCTACGTATTCAACCTCGTAAAGCAAGACTTGTCTTAGACTTGATCCGTGGTAAAGATGTAGAAGAAGCAGCTGCAATCTTAAAATTCTTACCTAACAAAGGTGGAGTTTTAGTTGGTAAAGTATTAAAATCAGCAGTTGCCAATGCAGTAAATAACAATGATTTAGATGAAAGCAAGTTATATGTGAAGGCTTGCTGGGCTGATGAAGGTGTTACTTTAAAACGCTTCATGCCTCGTGCAAAAGGTAGCGCGAGTGCTATTCACAAACGTACAAGCCACATTACAGTTGTTGTGGCTGAAAAAGAGTAGGAGGTAAGCTATGGGACAAAAAGTAAGCCCTATTGGAATGCGTGTCGGAGTCATTCGTGACTGGCAGTCAAGATGGTACGCTGACGATAAAGAATTCGGAACATTATTAATGGAAGATGTTAAGATTCGTGAATTGGTTGAAGCATACTATGCTAAATTGTCAAATGAAGCTGCTGACAAACGTAAGGCCGATCCTCAAATCTCTCGTATTGAGATCGAACGTGTTAAAGGTCGTATGACTGTAATTATCCGTACTGCACATCCTGGTGTAGTTATCGGTCAAGATGGAAAATCAATCGAAGGATTGAAAAAACAAGTAGCAAAAATCGCTTCTAGCAAAAACGTTCAAATCAACGTTGTAGAAGTTGCTAATCCAAACTTAGATGCTCGTTTAGTAGCTCGTTGGATCGCAAATGAATTGGAAGGACGTAAATCTTTCCGTGCTACACAAAAGAAAGCTATTCAAAACACTATGCGCGCTGGAGCAAAAGGAATCAAAACTGCAGTTTCAGGACGTCTTGGTGGAGCAGATATGGCACGTACAGAAGGATATTCAGAAGGTGTTGTACCTTTGCATACACTTCGTAGTGACATTGACTATGCTTGGGAAGAAGCGGCTACTCAATATGGTCGTTTAGGAGTTAAAGTTTGGATCTGCCGTGGTGAAGTATTACCTGGTGAAATGGTTAAAGAACCTGAAGCTCCAAAACAACGCCCAATGCGTAAAGGAAAAGGTCGTCGTCCTAATGGACGTACAAACCGTGCCCCTAAAGATGCTGCTCAAGCAGCACCTCAAGAAAAAGGAGGTAACGAATAATGTTAATGCCTAAACGTACAAAGTACCGTCGTCCTCATCGTTTGAGTTACGAAGGTCGTTCTAAAGCAGGTCGTTCAATTGACTTTGGTGAATTTGGTTTAGTAGCTGAATCAGGAAACTATGTAAGTAACCGTCAAATTGAAGCTGCCCGTATTGCTATGACACGTTATATGAAGCGTGGTGGACAAGTTTGGATTCGTATTTTCCCTCATATGGCTCGTACAAAGAAACCTCTTGAGGTACGTATGGGTTCTGGTAAAGGTGCACCTGAAGGATGGGTTGCAGTTGTTCAACCAGGTCGTGTAATGTTCGAGGTTGGTGGAGTTAGTGAAGAAGTTGCTCGTGAAGCATTACGTCTTGCTGCTCATAAATTACCAGTTAAAACTCGTTTTGCTAGAAAAGGAGAAGTTGAGTAATGTTAGCTAAAGAAATCCGTGAAAAAACAAATGAAGAACTACTTCAGGAAATCGATACGCTTAAAGATGAACTTTTTAACCTTCGTTTCCAGCAAGCCACAGGACAGTTAGAAAATACAGCACGTTTAAAAACTGTTAAGAAAACAATTGCTCGTATTAAGACTGTATTGACAGAGCGTGAAAACGCTGGCCAAGAGTAGGGAGGACGTATCTATGGAAAGAAACGCTCGTAAAGTTTACCGTGGAACTGTTGTGTCTGACAAAATGGACAAAACAATCACAGTATTAATTGAAACGAAAAAAACACATCCATTATATGGAAAACGTGTTAAATATTCTAAGAAATTTAAAGCTCATGACGCTAACAACGAAGCTCATATCGGAGATAAAGTAGTAATTATGGAAACTCGTCCATTATCTGCTACAAAACGTTTCCGTTTAGTAGAAATCGTTGAAAAGGCTCGTGGTTAATACTAGGAGGTCAAAGCAATGATTCAAAACGAAAGTCGTATGCGCGTTGCTGACAACACTGGAGCTAAAGAAGTATTAGTTATCCGTTGTTTAGGTGGAAGCGTTCGTAAATTTGCAAACATCGGTGATGTCGTTGTATGTGCTGTTAAACAGGCTACTCCTGGTGGATCCGTTAAAAAAGGTGATGTAGTTAAAGCCGTAATCGTACGTACACGTCGTGGTGTTCGTCGTGAAAACGGTACTTACATTAAATTTGATGATAATGCTTGCGTTATCATTAAAGATGATAAGACGCCAAAAGGAACTCGTATTTTCGGACCTGTTGCACGTGAATTACGTGACAAGGATTTCATGAAAATTGTTTCTTTAGCGCCAGAAGTACTATAGGAGGTGTGTCTGCGTGAGAATTAAAAAAGGTGATAAAGTTAAAGTTATTACAGGTGCTTACAAAGGCACAATCGGTGAAGTAAAAGCTGTATTCCCTAAGGAAGATCGTGTTATCGTTGAAGGTGTAAACATGGTTAAAAAACACCAAAAACCAACACAACAAAATCCAGAAGGTGGAATTATTGAAAAAGAAGCTAAAATTCACGTATCAAACGTAATGCTTTATGATGAAAAAGCTAAAGAAGCTAGTCGTATTTCAATTAAAGTTGAAGAAAAAGATGGTAAGAAAGTAAAAACCCGCATCTATAAGAAGAGCGGTAACGAAGTAAAGTAGGAGGGTATAGAGAATGAATCGTTTACAAGAAAAATATAAAAACGAAGTAGTCCCTCAAATGATGAAAGACTTTAACTATAAGTCAGTCATGGAAGTACCTTTCGTTGAAAAAGTAGTTATCAACATTGGTGTTGGGGATGCCATCACAAATGCTAAATTATTAGATGAAGCTGTTGAAGAACTTGCAGCTATCACTGGTCAAGCTCCAGTTGTAACAAAAGCAAAAAAATCAATTGCGAACTTCAAATTGCGTGAAGGTATGCCAATCGGATGTAAAGTTACATTACGTAAAGAAAAAATGTATGAATTCTTAGATAAGTTGTTCAACATTTCTTTACCTCGTGTACGTGACTTCCGTGGTGTAAGTGACACAAGCTTTGATGGTCGTGGAAACTATACATTAGGTATTAAAGAACAAATCATTTTCCCTGAAATTGATTTCGATAAAGTTAACCGCACACGTGGTATGGACGTCGTAATCGTTACATCAGCGAAAACAAACGAAGAAGCTAAGGCATTATTAACTCAAATGGGAATGCCTTTCAAGAAGTAGGAGGAGCTAAACATGGCAAAGAAATCAATGATCAATAAACAACAGCGTCCTCAAAAATTTAAAGTTCGTGAGTACACTCGTTGTGAGCGTTGTGGTCGTCCACACTCAGTATTAAGAAAATATAAATTATGTCGTATTTGCTTCCGTGAATTGGCTTACAAAGGTCAAATTCCTGGAGTTAAAAAGGCTAGTTGGTAAGGAGGTACATTTCAATGATTATGACAGATCCAATTGCGGATATGCTAACTAGAATCCGTAATGCTTTGCAACAAAAGCATGCCTCTGTGAGTATGCCAGCAAGCAACGAAAAGAAAGCTATTGCTCAAATTTTGAAAAATGAAGGATTCATTACTAACTTCACTATTGAAGGAGATGTAAAGAAAACTTTAACAATTGATTTAAAATACGGACCAAACAATGAAAAAGTTATCAGCGGTTTGCGTCGTATTTCAAAACCTGGTCTTCGTGTTTATGCTAAAGTTGAAAACTTACCTAGCGTATTAAACGGACTTGGAATCGCAATCATTTCAACAAGCAATGGAATGATGACTGACAAAGAAGCAAGAAAGAACCACTTAGGTGGAGAAGTTATTGCTTACGTTTGGTAATAAAATATAGGAGGATAAAACGTAATGTCACGTATCGGGAATAAACTGATTACCATTCCTAGTGGAGTTACAGTAGAAGTAGCTGACGGGAATGAGGTGACTGTTAAAGGACCTAAGGGTTCTTTAACACGTACATTCTCTTCTTTGATGGAAATCAACGTAGAAGAAAATGTAGTCACTGTAAAACGTCCAAATGACGAAAAACACACAAAACAATTACACGGAACAACTCGTGCTTTATTATATAACATGGTTGTCGGTGTATCTGAAGGATTTACAAAGGATCTTGAATTAGTTGGTATCGGATTCCGTACATCTATTAAAGGAAACGTATTAACTATGAATGTTGGATATTCACATCCAGTTGAAATTACTGTCAAAGAAGGATTAGAGGTAACTTGTCCAACGGCTACTACTATTAAAGTAAGTGGTATTGACAAACAAGAAGTTGGAGAATTTGCTGCAAATGTACGTGCGCATCGTAAACCAGAACCTTACAAAGGAAAAGGTATTCGCTATGTTGGTGAACACATCCGTCGTAAGGAAGGTAAGACAGCAGGTAAGAAATAGTAGTGGGAAAGGAGATCAAAAATGTTTACTAAAGTATCACGTAATGAAACTCGTGTACGTCGCCATAAACGTGTACGTACAAAAATCAGTGGAACTCCTGAATGCCCACGTTTGAGCGTATTCAGAAGTAACGCACATATCCATGTACAAATCATCGATGATGTTAACCAAAACACATTGGTCAGTGCTTCAAGTGTTGACATGAAATTAGAAAATGGTGGTAACATGGAAGCCGCTCGTTTGGTAGGAACTGAAATTGCTAAGCGTGCACTAGAAAAAAATATTAAGAATGTTGTATTTGACCGTGGAGGATATATCTACGCAGGTCGTGTACAGGCATTAGCCGATGCAGCTCGTGAAGCTGGCTTAGAATTTTAGGAGGTCGCACAATGGCAATGGAAAGAAAACCTAGAAGAGACCAAAAAGAATTTGAATCAACAGTTATTTCTATCAACCGTGTAACAAAAGTAGTTAAAGGTGGACGTCGTTTCCGTTTTGCTGCTTTAGTTGTAGTCGGAGATAAAAAAGGACGTGTTGGAATTGGAACTGGAAAAGCAAACGAAGTTCCAGATGCAATTCGTAAAGCGGAAGAAGATGCTAAAAAGAACATCTTCACAGTACCTGTTAAAGGAACTACAATCCCTCATGAAATTACAGGTCGCTATGGTGCAGGAAGCGTTTATATGCGTCCAGCAAGCGAAGGTACTGGTGTTATCGCCGGTGGTGCTACTCGTGCAATCTTAGAACTTGCAGGAATTAGCGATATCTTAACAAAATGTTTAGGTTCTCGTACAAAGATCAATGTTGTTCGTGCAACAGTTGATGCTTTACAAAACTTGAGAACTGTAGAAAGCGTAGCTGCTCTTCGTGGCAAGAAGCCTGAAGAAATTCGCGGGTAATAGGAGGTAAATCAGATGAAATTACATACAATGAATTTAGCCGAAACTCGCACTTCTCGTAACCGTATCGGTCGTGGACCTGGTAGCGGAAACGGAAAAACTAGCGGTCGTGGTCAAAAAGGTCAAAACGCAAGATCTGGTGGTGGAGTTCGTTTAGGATTTGAAGGTGGACAAACTCCATTAGCAAGACGTTTACCAAAACGTGGATTTACAAATTTCAATCGTAAAGAATATGCTATCGTTAACCTTTCAACTTTGGAACAATTCGAAGATGGAACAAACGTTAATGCAGCATTATTGATTGAAAAAGGAATTATCAAAAAGGAACTTTCTGGATTAAAAGTATTAGGCAATGGTGAATTGACTAAGAAATTAACAGTTTCTGCTGTAAAATTCTCTAAATCAGCTCAAGAAGCTATCGAAAAAGCAGGCGGAAAAGTAGAGGTTCTATAATATGGCTGGCAAGATAAAGGCAATGTGGACGAATAAGGATATCCGTAATAGGATTCTTTTCACCCTATTTGCCTTTCTTGTCTATCGTTTAGGTTCTGCCATTACTGTACCGGATGTTAACACTTCAGATTTAATTAGCGGAATGAGTGATAATTCACTATTTGCCATGTTAAATCTATTAGGAGGTGGAGGATTAGATCAATTCTCTATCTTCGCTCTAGGTGTTACACCTTACATTACGGCATCAATCATTATTCAGCTATTAAGTATGGATGTTATTCCTCATCTTACTGAGCTTAGTAAAGGTGGTGCCAATGGACGTAAACAATTAGACAAGTATACAAGATATCTTGCGGTCGTTTTTGCTTTCGTACAATCATTCTCACTCGTATATGGTTTCTCAAAAACATATTCGACATTGATTGTCGGTGGCGTTACAATCAGTAAGATTTTATATATTTCTACAATATTTGCAGCAGGAAGTATGTTTCTTGTATGGATTGGTGACCAAATTTCATTAAAAGGAATTGGTAATGGTATTTCCATGGTCATTATGGCTGGTATCGTAGGACGTATGCCTCAACAATTCTCAAGTGCATGGTCTTCGTTAATTTCTGGAGACAGTGTTCCAGATCATGGGGCATGGTTATTTGCTGCATATATATTGGTATATTTATTAATCATTATTTTTGTAACTTTGATTAATACAGCAGAAAGAAGAATTCCAATTCAATATACTTCAAGCTCAATTAGCTTAAGTAAACCAAGCGAAGCAAACTATTTGCCATTAAAGGTAAACTCAGCAAGTGTAATTCCTGTTATCTTTGCGAGTTCGTTGATGATGGCACCAATACAAATTGCTTCATTCTTTCCATCAAATGACATTACGAAACAAATGTCAAATTGGCTAGGATTACAAACTTGGTATTCACTCATTATTTATGTAGTGTTGATCTTATTCTTTACTTTCTTTTATACAAAGATGCAAATTAATCCTGAAAAGGTTGCTGAAAATCTTGGAAAATCAGGTTCATATATTCCAAGTGTTCGTCCAGGTACAGAAACACAAAATTATATTAACCGCGTTTTATCAAGAATTACAGTTTTAGGATCTGTAGCCCTTGCGATTATTGCTGTGATGCCTCACGTAATGCCATTGATTTGGCCGGATATGCCAAGCTCAATGTCTTTAGGTGGAACAGGAATGATCATTGTTGTTGGTGTTGCGATTGAAACTGTAAAACAAGTTCAAGGATTGATTACTCAAAAATCTTACAAAAAATATTACGAAGATTAATATCTCAAGGAGAATAGATATGAATATCTTTATTATGGGTGCTCCTGGAAGTGGTAAAGGAACTTTTTCTACAAAGATTAAAGAAGAATTTAATCTAAACCACATTTCTACTGGAGACATCTTCCGTGCAAATATTGCCGGAGGAACAGAACTTGGTTTACAAGCCAAGGCTTATTCTGAAAAAGGCTTATTAGTTCCTGATGAAATCACAAATAAAATGGTGAAGGACTATTTAAATACTTTGGAAGATAAGAAAAATGGATATTTATTGGATGGATATCCAAGAACTTTAGCACAAGCCAAAGCTTTTGAAGAAATGACAGAAGGAACAGACTTAGCGGTTGAAAAAATTGTATATATGGATGTTCCATTTGATGAATTAACTCGTCGAATCACAGGTCGTAGAACATGTAAAGATTGTGGAGAGATCTACAATGTATATTCTAAACCAACAAAAGTTGAAGGTGTATGTGATCATTGCGGTGGACATTTAACACAACGTAAAGATGACAATGAAGAAAGCTTAAAGGTTCGTTTAGATGAATATGCGAAAAATACGGAACCCGTTATCGCGTATTACGAAGAAAAAAATATGGTTTCTAAAATTGATGCGTCAAAATCTATGGAAGAAATTTGGCCAGAATTAAAAGAAGCCTTGAAAAACAAGTAAGTTGCGCTTATAATATATAAGCGCAACTTTGCTTGCGATTATGCATTCACGTTTCTGTTAAAATCCGCATGCATATCATACGCATTTTAGCAGGGCCATTAAAATACGTGAAGATTACGTAGGAGGACTAAAAGATGAAAGTAAGACCATCTGTTAAACCAATCTGCGACAAGTGTCGAGTAATT
>CAVGPK010000043.1:0-16077 GCA_963631155.1 bacterium
AAAAATGTTTGACAACGCTTTCATTGTTGTGTTAAAATTCATCATGTCATTAGGATCGTAACTGAAGAAGGCGACACCTACGATAACTTTAATAAACATTTTTTATGTTTTTTATTGTTGTCTTAGGTGTCTTTTTTTGTTGCTTTGGTATAATGATGGAAGGTAGATTTATGAAGGTAGTCAAAACGTTTAATAACAACATTGCTTTAGCTGAAGATGATAAACACGTGGAACTTATTCTTATGGGTAAGGGTATTGCTTTTGGCTTAAAAAAGGGCGATGACATCGATGAAACAAAGATTGAGAAAAAATTTGTGTTTGATACAAGGGAGTTGAATGAAAAATTCACTGCTTTATTTAATCAGGTACCGGTTAAATATATTGAACTTTCATCTAATATTATTGATTATGCTTCTAAACAATTGAATATTGTCTTCGACAATAATATTTATGTTGCACTTTCCGATCATATCAGTTACGCAATTGAAAGATATCAAAATAATGAACCATTAAAAAATGCATTATTGTTTGATATCAAGAAATTCTATCCAAATGAATTTAATGTTTCTACAAAAGCACTCGAAATGATTTTTCATGAAACAGGGATAAGAATGGGAGAAGATGAAGCAGGTTTTATTGCGATGCATTTTGTGAATGCAAGCCAATCGGGGGAAGCGATGAGTCAAACCATTGCGATCACAAAAATGGTGGAGGATATTTTGCAAATTGTAGAGTATCACTATCATTTAAAGTTGGATGAAGATAGTTTGAATTATATCCGATTTGTAACCCATATTCGATATTTTGCAAGAAGAATTTTCGCAAATGAAATTAACAATCAAGAAGATGATGACCTATTTGAACAAATTCAAAAAAAATACCCAGAAGCATATGATTGTACACTAAAGGTTAAGAGATATATATTGCTTAATTATCATATAGATTTGGGGAATGATGAACTTGTTTATTTCATGCTTCATATCAATCGAGTAACTAGTAGAAAATAAGGTAGAGAGGAATTTATTAACATGAGTAATTTTGATACTTTGGCTAAAGAAATTGTTGGCTCTATTGGTGGTGTTGATAATATTGAAGCCGTTACAAATTGTATGACTCGTTTAAGATTTTCATTAAAAGATCTTAAAAAAGTAGATGAAGAAACACTAAAGAATATCAAGGGAGTTCAAGGCGTTGTAAATAAGAATGGCCAGTTCCAAGTTGTTATTGGGACAAATGTAAGTGATGTTTGTGCAGCTATTAAAAAATTAGGAGACTTCTCAGAAGATGTAAAAGCAAGTGCTGAAAAAACAGGTGTTGTAAATACTGTTTTAGGTGCGATTACAGCTATATTCCAACCAATCATTCCAGCAATTTGTGGCGCTGGTATGATCAAAGCCGTATTGGCATTGGCAAATGCATTTAATTGGTTGGATACTACAGGTTCAACATATACGTTATTGGCTATGGTTGCTGATAGTGCTTTCTATTTTTTACCTGTTTTCTTGGCTATTTCTTCAGCAAGAAGATTTAAATCAAATCAATTCGTTGCAGCTGTTCTAGGGGCAATGTTGATTCATCCTACATTTACAGGACTTGTATCTGCTGGAGAAGCAATTACTTTCTTTGGCTTACCAGTAAAATTAGTAAGTTATGGTAGTTCAGTTGTTCCGGCAATCCTTATTGTTTGGATGGCTAGTTATATTGAAAAATTGGCAAATAAGATTTCGCCTAAGAGTGTAAAAGTATTCTTAGTTCCACTTTTAACTTTACTTGTATCAGCTCCACTTGCATTCGCAATTGTTGGACCTTTGGGCAGTATTGTTGGTGATGTATTGTATGTAGTTTTTGATTTCTTAAATAATCAGGCAAGATGGGTTATCCCAGTATTAATGGGTGGCTTATGTCCATTGTTTGTTATGACTGGTATGCATTATTCATTTATGCCAGTACAACTTGCACAATATGCAACATTAGGATATGGAACATTATTAGGGCCTGGAATGCTTGTTTCAAACTTATCTCAAGCTGGAGCTTGTTTTGCGATTGGATTAAAGAGTAAGGATAAAGAATTGAAATCAACTGCATTTAGTAGTGCCACAACAGCATTATTTGGTATTACTGAACCTGCCTTATATGGGGTTACATTACCTTTAAAAAGACCTTTATACTGTGTAATGGCTTCAGGAGCTATTGTTGGTTTATTTGCAGGACTTACAAATATGCGTACATATTCAAGTGCAACAGCTGGTCTTACAGCATTGCCTGTATATATTTGTGATGATTTCAGTAATGTGAGAAATGCAGCAATTGCCATGGTTGCTTCTATCGTATTATCTTTTGTTTTAACATTCTTCTTTGGCGGTATTAATTCGGCAACAGAAAAGCCAGAGGCTGTTGAAGATCCTAACGCAAAGAAAGATAAAAATGTTAAAAAATTAAATGAATATGAAGAAATTTCTTCTCCGCTAACAGGTGAAGTTGTTTCATTAAGTGAAGTTAAGGATGAAGTATTTTCAAAAGAAATTATGGGCAAAGGAATCGCAATTCAACCTAGTACTGGTGAAGTGGTAGCTCCTTTTGATGGAACAATTAGTGCAATTTTTCCTACAAACCATGCGGTTGGCTTAGTAAATAATGCTGGTGTTGAAGTCATGATTCATGTGGGACTTGATACAGTTGAATTAAATGGAAAATATTATAAGGGTTTTGTGAAGAATGGTGACAGTGTAAAAAAAGGTGACAAGTTGATTGAATTTGATATCGATGAAATTAAAGAGGCTGGTTACGATGTGATCACACCGGTTATTATCACAAATAGTACTCAATTTGTGGATGTGATTGAGACAAACCAAAAAGAAGTAAAAGAATTAGATGGGTTATTAAAAGTATTCAAATAGGAGGATTTATGAAATATAAATTTCCAGATCATTTTCTTTGGGGAGGAGCTACGGCTGCCAACCAATGTGAAGGTGCTTATAATGAGGATGGTAAAGGATTAAGTATTCAAGATTTTATGCCAGATGGAATTATAAAAGGACCTAGTGATACGGTTTTAGAAAGAAATTTAAAACTTAAAGGCATTGATATGTATCATCATTATAAAGAGGATATTAAATTATTTGCCGAGATGGGTTTTAAAGTATATCGCTTTTCCATTGCTTGGTCTAGAATTTATCCGAATGGGGATGATGAAATTCCAAATGAAAAGGGTTTGGCTTTTTATGATTCGGTTGTTGATGAATGCTTAAAATACAATATTGAACCATTGATTACTTTAAGTCATTATGAAACACCATATAATCTAGCTAAGAAATATGATGGTTGGCGTGATAGAAGGCTTGTAGGTTTTTATGAAAGCTATGTACGTACTGTTTTTAAACGATATAAAGGGAAAGTTAAATATTGGCTAACCTTTAATGAGATTAATAGTATTTGGAATTTTCCTTTGATGGGCGCTGGTATTTTAACTCCTAAGAGTAACTTAACAAAACAAGATTTATATCAAGCGGCTCACCATGAACTTGTTGCGAGTGCATTAGCGGTCAAAATTGGTCATGAAATTGATCCGAACAACAAGATTGGTTGTATGGTACTAGGACTAGTAAGTTATCCAAGAACTTGTGATCCTAAAGATAATGTTTATAAGATGGAAGCCGATCGTAATGGAGATTTCTTCACAGACGTTCATATGCGTGGATATTATCCTAGCTATGCTTTAAGAGAAATGGAAAGAAATAATATCCATATCGATATGGAAGAGGGTGATTTAGAAATTCTAAAGAATACTTGTGATTTTTTATCGTTCTCTTATTATATGAGCAAGTGTTATGCTCATAATCCACAAGACTATGCAACAACGGCTGGAAATCTTACGAGTGGAGTGAAAAATCCTTATTTAATGGAAAGTGAGTGGGGTTGGCAAATTGATCCTGCGGGACTTAGAATTCTTTTAAATCAGTTCTATAATCGTTACCAAAAGCCATTGTTTATTGTTGAAAATGGATTAGGTGCTATAGATGAGTTAGTTGAAGAGAATGGTGTGTATACAGTAAATGATGATTATCGTATCGCTTATTTAAATGATCATTTGATTGAAGTGGCAAAAGCTATTGATTTAGATGGCGTAGATGTCATGGGATATACTTCTTGGGGATGTATTGATTTAATTAGTGCTTCGACAGCTGAGATGAAGAAACGTTATGGATTTATTTATGTAGATAGAAATAACGATGGAAATGGTTCATTCAAAAGATATAAGAAGAAATCATTTTATTGGTACAAAAATGTTATTGAGACAAATGGGAATTGCTTAAAAGAAAGTGATTTATAAAAATGAAAAAGGAAATGATCCAGCATGGAAAATTTCCTTTTTTTTTGAATATTTAAAATTGGATAGGGATAATTGAACCGAACCAAGAGTGCAATCTGAATTTTAAAATGTTTTCCAACATTTTTCTTTTAGAAATCCATTTATGATAGTGATATCTTCGCCTTCATAGTATTTGACTAACAATTCTTTAAACTTTGGCACTTCTTTTTCTGGAATTACAAGTAATCCTTGACCATGTGCAATTAGATACTGATTTGCAAATATTACAGAAGCACGTTTATTTCCATCAATAAATATTTGCGTTTTCATACAATACATACATAGATCAATAGCTATATCAATAGGTTCTCTTTTAGAACTAACTATATTATCAATAGATTCTTTTACAATACTTTCAACTGGAATTGGTGGTACATAACTACTTCCACCAATTGTGACAGGGACTCCACGTACTCTTCCACCATCTATATAAAAACCTTCATTGACTAGTTTTGCGATATGTCTGATCATATAAAAATTTGAAGGACTCTGAATCACATCTTTATCCAAGATAAATTTCCATGCATGTTTTAGATTCAAGATTTTTTGCACATCCGAAGCTTTTACGCCGTTGACAATTCCATTATTTAAAATTTCTTCAGTCTGTGGAAAAGTTGTTCCTACACCTTCTAAGACTGCCTGATCATAAATATTGGATTTCATATTTGCTCGTGCAAAATCAATGTTTTGAAAAACATTGCTTGGTAATTCAGATTCTATATACTCTAGAGACGCTAGTTCTTTTTCAATTTGTCGTATTCTTTTACGTAATGCTCTTGCGTCTCTCGCATTTTTCAATAGTAATTGATATAGGTCATCGGAATATATACCAACGTAAGTGGAAGTTAATTTTCCAGCAATTCTTTTTCTGACATATAAGTAACGAGATCCCTTTTGTTCTTTTATTTCTGGAGACCCATCATAAGGTAACAAATTTAATCTAGCTTGACAATCGGCTTTATCTTCTAATAATGTTTGAATTTTGATTAAATTATCCATAATATCACTCCTCATATAATATGTAGCGTAATCAGTTCAACACATAGTTGTTAAACAGATTATATTTTTCTTCTTAATCCAAGATAATGGTAACGTTCTTAGGGAATATTTACATTATAGATTATAGCAAAAGTTCCCTAATTTTAAAATGATTAGGGAACTAAAACTGCCAATCGATGCAAAAAAAGTTCCCTAATAGTATTAATTCAATAGAAATTTTCTGTCTTTCGGTTTTGTTGTGTTTAAATCGTACAATAATCCCTTTGGCATTTTATTGATGAAAGGGACAATAGATCCACCATACTTGATTAATCTAGATCCTGTTTGTGCATTGGTGATATAGTCTATCTGTTCATCTGAAATATTTAATAGATTAGCTAAATCTTCTCTATCGTTTGCGGATTGATTGAGCATCACAATAAATTCAGAAATTGATAACATGCTTGTTCCTTGTTAAGAAGATAATAGATATTTCACATTTTGTGTAATACCAGTAGGATAGGCATCTCTTTTTTCTAAATTGTCTCCATGCTGAGGCAAAAAAGTGGCTCTTTCTTCATTTTCAAAAATAACATGAATCTCATCAATAAAGACATGGGTTCTTTTGCCTTTCTTCCAGTTCTCATGGTTTCTAATAAAGAAACATAATCTTTTGCGTATTTAGTAATTGTTTCTTCTTAATCACATCAAACGATTTAGTGAATAGTTTAGTTGCCTGTTTAATGATTACTATTTGTTCGATTGTTTGTGATAGTTAAAGATAAATAATTCTTTGCCACATAGTTCTCATTCCTTAATTTTAAAATGGCTATATATGATAAAAATCAATGATGTCTTCAAATACATGAAGCTCAGTGCTATTGTGATTTACAAAAGAAAAGCACCATCGAAGGGTAATGCTTCATTGAACTATTAAATTGAAGAATATACTATTCTTTACTCTTATAAGCAAATTACATGAGGCGTAATGTTTGGGTCATGATTTGCCAAAGATTCTAAACAATTAGAGTTTAGACTTTGTTCACGTATCCATGTCAATGACTTTTTCTGCTCTTCCTTATTATCGGCAATTCCTGATGTAATTTGTTCTTCCCAGGATTTCTTTGCATAGCCACCATCCGAAAACAGTAATACATACTTTCCATCGCCATTTATGATTTTTAGTGCACATAATCCTTTACAATGTCCTGGAATATTTATCATCATTAGACTTTTATCGCCAAATACATCATAAGATTGTTGCACTGGACCATCTGTACAATTCCAATCAAAACCTTCTAGTTTTGTTTTACTCCACCACTTTTTGTTGTAGCGTATTTTATTTACTAAACTACCATTTTCAGCAAACATAATTTCATCCTTTGATACAAGTATTCTTTTGGCATCCGATACTAGTTTTAAACCATTTGCATGGTCACAATCCAAATGAGAAAGTAGAACTAGATCTAAATCTGAAGGCTTTATCCCTAATGTGGCAAGTTGTTCATCAATAGCCTCTCCATTAGGAAGAATTCCTTGATTTGTTTTATAAAGAGGAAAACTACCTAGTGATTTAATCTGAGCTTTACGATCAAATTCTCCATTTGGGCTCATATCTCTATGCCAACCGCAATCAAATAAGATTTTGCCATGACTACATTCAATCAAATAAGCAGATACTGGTAGCCATAATCTATCTTTTTTCTTTCCAAATATACCACTTGCTTTAATTGGATTACAGTGTTCACCACCAAAAGGTAATTCTGGCGCAACACACACCATTCCTGTATGCAAAATGTGAATTTTTATTTCTTCCATACTAATTATTCGCCTCTGTGGAATTTATGGCACCATACAATTTCTTTATTAATCCGTTCACGGTATTTTGGTTTTGTGGAATATTATTATAATTATTCGGATTCATATATTCATTTTGTGAGGTGCCATATGCTTCTATAAAATGGTACGCAATAAGGTTTCCTATATGTCGTTCTATTTGAAGAAGATATTTTAAAAACAATTCTCTTAAATCTGCATCAAACTGGTACAGTGCCACAATTTCATCAAAGCTTGTTCCAGATTTATATTTTTTTGTGAATGGTATTCTGAATAATTGTTTATATCCACCCATCAGTGAGAAGTAACAAATACGTTGCAAAATATCTTCTGCATAGTTTGAATTAGAAATTTCGATATGCTTTTCATTTTTTAAAGATTCAACTTGTTGGGAAAAGGTTAAAAAGTTTTTTGATGTCGCCATGCTTAAACTCCTATAAAGTAAAAAAGAGGGAGAGACCCGCAGGCTCTCCCCCGCCTGTGGGCTTCGCAAGTTTCCACAGAACGATCACTAGAATCAATATAGCAATATTGATGTAAAAAGTCAATACACTAATTTAACTCAATATGGAATATTTATGTAATTTTTTATAATGAACAATATATCCAATTCATCCTCTTCAAAGTTAGAATAATCTTTTTCAAGCCGACTTGCGAGCATATGCAAATTTGCTTCATAGGAATATATCTTAAAATTTGATGCAGTATAACATTTTAATAAGAGTTGTTCTATAAATCGAGGTTCATCATTTTTACCTTCGACGACGAACAATATATTTTTACTCTTCATCAAATTCACCATTCATATACAATTTTCCAAGATTATGACCTTCTCTTAATTCACGATCTGTTGCTTTGCATAATGGTGTTAATCGACCATTTGTTGAAAGTATAAATAGTGTGTCTGGACGCATGATTTTGTTGCTCATTAAATTTGTATTGTATTGTAAAGATAACCAAAGAATTTTTATATTTTTTTTTGATATATTGAACGATTTTTTCGGATAATTCAAAATGGAAAAAGGCGTCAAATTCATCAAAATAAAGAATAGAACTTTCTTTATTTGGCATTAAAAAGTGAATGTAAAAATTGAATAAGGATAGTGTTCCACTTGAGGCATTTTCTAAAAATGTTACTTTTCTGTTTTTAAACACAAAATAAAGTTCTTTTGTGCCATCCGGCAATTTTTCCATAGATAACTTGCACGCAATACCCATATAATTCAAAAAATCCTCTAAATCATTTACATTCAGTTCAAGCTCATCTAATTCTTTTTTTGATAATTGAATGGATGCAGTAGTAGGAGTGAAAATCTGTGTTATTTTTAGAGCATATTCATAAATCTTACTGAAAACAGAATTTTTTTCTACGGATCCATTATTTACTAGCCAACGTAAGAATGGTAAAGAGGGGTTCGTATTGTTTTGATAGATTGTAAAAATTTCTGAATTATTAAAACAATCTTCGCTTTTTTCTACAAATCTATTCTTATTAAAATCATAAGAATATGTGGCTTTTCCGTTTACATACAATTTTTCGCTGGTTAAGTTAAATAAGTCTGATTTTTGATATTCATATATAACTTTGTCTGTCTTGTTGTTAAATAGGAAAGTATATATAAAAGTCGTAATCTCATTGTCCGAATTTGCATTTGAAATAAAAGAATGATTTGATTTCATATCACTAGTCATTGTTAATGTTTCTTTGAGATCACATAGAGCCTTACTTAAATTTGTTTTGCCACTTCCATTTTTGCCATAGATAATCATTTTTCCAATTAAATCGTTTGTGATGTAATCTTGTGAAAACTTGTATCCATTTACATCCCCAAAATCAATATCTAAATCATCTTTGAAATTCTTAAAATTATTAACCTTAAAATGTTTAAGCATAAATATCACCCAACTTCATTATATCCGTAATTTTTTTACGGATACAACACAAAGGATCATTCATCATCTTTATCTATTTTTAATGCCCATAAATGAAATGATTCGTCATATACAATATATTTGTAATCTTTTTTTAAAGATTCGCTGCCCCTGGCAAGTATAGTATATGTATCGCCATCCTTTAATTTGGTTAAGTACGTTATTTTTCCATTTTCATCTATAGTTAAATCTGGTCCTAAATATCCTGTATCGGCAAAGAACCATCCGTTTATACGTGTTACTGAATGGTCGCTTTCACCAAATGGATAAAATAATTCAGAAGGTAAGGCGGTTAGGCGAATATTCTCTTTAGTCCAATTTTCACCATTTTTATTTATCATTATTTTACTATATGTATCAATATTCGGTATATCATTGGTATCTTGTTCGCCATTAAAAGCCCAAACCTTTAAATTAGTGTCACAAATCGCCATCCAATCTTCTTCATCATATTGATAACCAAAAGAACCATTTTGACAAATAAAACAATCGACATTGAAGTTATATATTTCTTTATCTAAATATTGATCTTCACTATAATTACCATCTTTTATTTGATTTTTAGGATTATAAGCTTGACCAGCTAAAGCTTTAATAATCATTGAACTCGCCATTGTACCTCTAGAATTACCTTGTAAAACAATATTGCCAGTCACATTATACTTTTCAATAAAATATTTCATGACATTTACATCGTCTAAAACAAAATCATAGCTTTTCCAAAAGTTCCCATAGTTAATACCATAGCTTGAACGATCGTGAATGTTTACAATAATTGCACCTGTATTTTTCCAAGAAGTAGTTGCTGTATCAAACATGATGCCTGTTCCATCGTTATCACTACCATCTTCTAATCTCCAGTAGCTGATTCCTTGACCTTGTAAGACAAAGATAATTCCTTTTTCTGGATTATAATTTTTTGGAACATAGTAATAACCTCTAACATATGTATCACCCGTATTATCTTCTACATGACTTGCACTACTTATAATTTTTAAATCATAAAGATTTTTAAACCCATCATCATCAAATTGTGAATCAATTGTTTTTAACCACTTACTATTCTTATTATATTTTCCAAGTTTATCACTTAAACTCTCAAAGTGCTCTTCATTTTGATGCTTAATTCTTAAATTTAAACAAGATCTTTTTTGAAAGGCAATATTATCTTCATTACTTAAATATTTTTCGTTTGTTCCATCTCCATAATGAATGTTACCGTCCATATCCCTATACCAACCAGTTGTAACATAAACTCCATAGGAATTGCGTTCTCTTATGCCTTCTGCATTATCTCCAGTATAAATTAATGTATTATTATCTGTCGCATCAAAACTATGTTTAATATGAATCGTGACTACACAATCCTTTACTTCAACATCATCAATTTTAAGTTCTCCATAATCAGGAATTAAACTACCACGATCTTCTATAACATAACTCGTCTTATCTATACTTGTTAAATTGGTATTATTCTTATAGGTAATCAAAATTTTTGTTACGGCTGTACCATATATAGTCCCATCTGTATAAGCTTGTATATGTATTACATCAGCCATTGTAGGAATATCCTCCTTTTTACCACATCCAAAAAGCATGAGGAATATCCCCAAACTAAGCACAATTTTTATAATCTTTTTACACATAAACAACCCATCCTTTATTTAATGCAAGTGTATCATCTTCAGTTAAACGAAACAATTTCAATTTTGAAGTGTAAGGAAAATAACTGAAAGATTTCAGATTGCCACTATATAAGAGAAAATAAATCGTCAATTGTTAGTAGTGTTGCATGATCTTTTTTTGCTTGTTCAATCACGGATTTTGTATATCCAGATTTACTGATAAACCATAAATGTTTTTCTTCAATATTCGGGAATGCTTTTGTAGCAGTAACTAAATCTTCATATTCATCATATGGCATAGGTTGAGAAGTGAATTTACATTCGATAAAGATTGCTTTTTTCCCTGTTTTATCAATAGCCAACAAATCCACATCGTCCTGTGCTTTGATTACAGGATTTGTGCCCCACCATTTTCCTAAATGATAAGGAATAAATGGAAGCTTTCTTTGTTTAGCCAAGTGTATGATATATTCTTTACAAATATCTTCAAAAACATCTCCCATTAGATTACTGATATCATCCATGATTTCTTTGGATGCCTCTTTTGCACCAAGCAACGCATAATAAGAATTGTTTGTGAATTCATAGCGAAACCAGAATTTAAAGAAATTATCTTTAATGACATATATTGATTTTTTGCTAGTATCAGGTTCTCCACATGGAACTCTTTTTTCAATTAAACATAGTGTCTGCAAAGTAATAAGATACTTAGCTACTTTTGTACGATCTTCATGAATAAAATTCGCAATATCAATAATTTTATTTCTACCATTGGCAATGGCGGATAAGATGCTGCTGTAAACGTTGGTTTCTCTTAGTTCGGCTTTTAATAGATTATCTGGCTCTTCATGCAAATAAGCTCCATTACGAATGATTTTTGTCTCAATATTTTTTTGAATGGAAATATTTGAATCAAAGGCTTCAAGATATCTAGGAATACCTCCAAGAATTCCATATGTGAGTAGTTTTTCTTCATTTGTATAGTTTTTAAAGAAGGCACTACTTTCTAGATAATCAAAAGGCTTAATTTCTAAAGATGAGGTTTGTCTATCGTGCAAAGGACTTTTTCTTCCCATAACATCGTTTTCCATAATACTTACAGAAGAACCACATAGTATTAAGAAGATATTTTTGTTTTTCCAACTATGATCAATTACATGTTGCAGAATGGATTTGATTGATGGATTTTCTTCAATGATGTATGGGAATTCATCAATGATAATAGTGGTTCTTTGTTCTACTTTTGTACCAATATAGTTAAAAGCATCTTCCCAACTGGAAAAAGAAGCTATGAAATTATGATCAAAATGATATTGAACAACTTTAGAAAAATCTTCCAAGTTCAATGCATCGTTCTTTTCGCGAGCAGGGAAAAATATGGAATTAGAATGTTCAGCAAATTCTTGAAGTATCGTTGTTTTACCAACGCGTCTACGCCCGTACATTACTAAAAATTCAAAAACAGTACTCTCATATAATTCATTTAAATGATTTAGCTCTTCTTTTCTTCCAATCATGAAAAAACCTCCTTTTTGTATTTGTATACTTATAAGTAGTATACTTTAGAGTATACAAAATATCAAATGGTTCTATTAACTAGTTCTTGTAGTTCTTCATTTACATCTTTATGTTTAGTTGAATGCTGATCTATGCATTGATATTTATCTTTTAAACGATTTATTATATATCTTGTAGCACTTATACCAACTTCATCATTATCTAAATGAAATACAAATGTATGGCTATTCAGCAGATTGAATCATCAAATTCAGAAAATCACTTATACAGTTTTCTTGGAAAACACAAATTGTTTCTTCCTTTGTTTCGAATTGGGAATATTTAATTCCAATCTATACTTCGATATAGTTCTTCTAGAAGCATAGAGTTCCATGCTCTTTAATTCCTCTACAATTTGTTCATCTTGCAAAGGATTTTCTTTATTCTCTGTCTCAATTAATAGTTGAAGGGCCTTTTGAATCGAATCCTTGCTGCTACCATGATGTGTTTTTGACATAAATAGATTTTTAACAGGATAAATTTGACTATTAAATTCATAATATTTATCACTCAGTGTTCTTGAAACTGTGGAAATGGAATACCCAGACTCTTGGGCAATCTGTTTTAATGTACATTCTTTTAAATCATCTTGAAATAAAAAGTAATTCTTTTGATGACTAATCAAAATATTCGCTAGCAAAAGAATGGTCTTATTTCTACGATTTAAACTATCAATATAAAACTTGGCTTCATTTAAATATCTCTTTGCCTCTTTCGATAATTGTATTTCTTCAGAATGAAGAGAAATCTTTCCCATTTCTTTTGGAATAATTTTTAATTGATCTTCAATAATCTCAATTGTAAATTCGGGTAAAGCTAGATTTGGCGTACTACCTGTATCATATTCACTACATGGAAAAGGATTGCACGTCTGCATATGTGATAATTCATCCAATACAGAATCATAAGAAATATTTAATGATTCGGAAATGGAAATGAAATCTTTTTCTTCAAGTTGCTTGGGAAATTCTTTTAGAATGGTATATGCGATCCTATACCCTTTGCCTTTTAATTGTATCAATAAAGAATCAACACTGTTTTTGGCAGCTACACCAAGAGGTTCAAAAGTTTGAATGAAATGTAATGTCTCCATAAATTCTTCTTTTGTACATTTTAAATCCTTTAGAACAACACTTAAATCAAAGTTAAAGAAGCCATGACTATCCAAGGATTCAATAATATAATCGGCAATTGTTTCGTTGTATTCTTTGCTTGATGTATGTAACTGTAAATATAACTCGTGTTTTAGACTTGGTTTATCTGAAATACCGGTTTCTAAATATTGTTGAATATCTTGACTGGGGGTGTATTCTAAAAAGGGATTGGTTTGACTGACATGATATAAAAGATCGGATAAAGTCTTTCTATCTTTACTTAATATTTCTAGGTGAGATTTTAACCCTGCCGTCATATGTAATGTCTGTTTATAAGTATGTGTATAAATTAAGTCCTGTCTCATATGTATATGTTAGCACATAATATGGTATGATAATTAAACAATTTGGAGGGGTAGCATGATAGAAAAAATATTGGCATATATTTTGGTATGCTGTAATAATAATGAATTTGATCAAACAACAGTTGCCTTAATAAGTGAAAATTTAAAAATCAGCCGATCACAAGTATCGGTCGTATTAAATAAATTGGTGAAAGAAAATAAACTTGTTCGTATTGAATCCAAGCCCTTTTGTTTTATTTCCACCGATTATTTAAAAGAAAAGGGCATTTCTTATACAAACAATGTATATACAAGTATGGACGAATTGATGTCAAACCAGGAAAAAAAGGATTTTGAAAAATTAGTGGGTATGAATCATTCATTGGCTCAGTCAGTTAAACAATGTAAGGCAACAATATCGTATCCACCAAGTGGACTTCCTATGTTACTTTATGGACCTACAGGAACAGGGAAGTCTTTGATTGCGAAATTGACATATGAATGGGCTAGAAATCAAGGCATCATTAAGAAAGATGGACAATTTGTCCAGGTAAACTGTAGTGAATATGCGAATAATCCTGAATTATTAACAGCCAATTTGTTTGGTCATGTGAAAGGGGCTTTTACATCTGCTGAAAAGGACAATGAAGGATTAATTGCGTTAGCCGATAATGGCGTATTGTTTTTGGATGAGGTACATGAATTAAAGGCGGAATGTCAGGAAAAATTATTCTTATTTATGGATCAAGGAATTTATCATCGTGTAGGGGATAATGAAAAGTGGTACAAGTCAAATGTTCGGATTATATTTGCGACAACCGAAAATCCAGATAAGGTTTTATTAAAAACATTGATGCGCCGTATTCCTATGATCATTACAATTCCTAGTCTTGAACAAAGAGGTACGCAAGAGCGTATTGAGCTGTTACATGATATTTTTTCTCAGGAAGAAAAACGTTTGCATTGCCAAATTAAAATGAGTAGTAAGGTATATAATGCCTTGTTGCAGAGTAAGATGCCAGGCAACATTGGTCAATTAAAGAGTACTGTTCAATCTTGCTGTATCAATTCCTTATTTGATAAGGTCAATGATGATTTAGTGATTCATTTGGATAGCTTGCCAAAGGATTTGTTGCAACAAGTGTATGCCAATCAAAAGACAGTGTTAGACGATGATGAATATATTTATGTAGATGATTTACAAGGATACTATAATGGCAAAAAAGAAATTCTGCAGTTAAATGATAGCTTGTTGGATTGTTACAAACAATATCAGGAAGAACATATGAGCTTGTCGGATTTCATGGCAAAGGAAAAGAATTATGTCCAGAAATATTTTGATAATTTAATCTTTAGAAAAAAAGAATCCGGTCAAGTGGATTATTATAATAGGGGTGTGCAGCATATCTTTAATTTGATTGAATCTCGATATGGATTAAAGATCACGAATAATGAAACCTTGTCGATTGCTTCTTATTTAGATGAGATTCACCATGAGTATCATGATTTAAGAAGCTGGTATTTAAAACATGAAGAAGAGTGTGAGAATTTATATCAGTTATTACAAGAAGAATTCTTTAGAGCAACCAATGTATCATTAGAAATCTGTACATATTTAAAGTCGTATCTGGAAATGGATATGTATTCCATTATTATTTGTACATTTATTTTTTATGTATACAATGTAAAGAAAGATTCTCGGTTGACACAAAAAGCGGCTGTTGTTCTAGCACACGGATTCTCAACAGCTTCAAGTATCGCGGATGCGGCCAATCGTTTCTTAGGTCAATATATTTTTGATGCACTCGATATGCCGCTATATATTGATACGGCTATGATGATTGAAAAGCTGAATCGATATTTGGATCGTATTGGCAAGGTGAAAGAACTTTATCTATTGGTGGATATGGGAAGTTTAGAAGATATTTATAAAGGCTTGCATATTGAAAATGCGAATATTGGAATTATTAATAATGTGAGTACACCAATCGCCTTAGAAATTGGAAATGGAATCCGCAATAATATGGAGATGGACGCATTGCTTCAAAAGACAATTGATGCCTTTCATGCCAATTTTACGTATCACATCGAAAAGAACCAACAGAAACAACCTATTATTCTTTGTTCGTGTGCAAGTGGTTTAGGAACGGCAAAAAAGTTGAAGTCGATGTTAGAACAATCTTTTCCAGATGGAATCAATTTGGATGTGAAGACATTAAATTATTCGGAATTGATTGAGTTAGGCAATAAGAATAATGTATTTGAAGAGTATGAGGTCATCTGTGTACTTGGAACGTTGGATCCAAATATGGATGGTATTTCTTTTGTCGGACTTGAAGATT